>DATAPT010000553.1:0-7848 GCA_036265065.1 Candidatus Acidiferrales bacterium
AGTATTTGCTAGGCCTAACCCCGCACAGGCTGAAGCCTATGCCACTTAAACCTATCTTCTCTTTAATTTTACTGGGATTCCGTTTCTGGGGCGCAGAGTAACCGAGGGCTGCATGCTGACTTTTTCGCCGGGGGCGACTTCAATTTTAAATTTCTGCGCGATGGTCGCGAGCAGCAGCCCGGCCTCCATCATACCGAATGCCGCGCCAATGCAGACTCTGGGGCCTCCGCCAAAAGGAAAATAGGCGAATCGCGGCAAGGATGCGGCGCGCGGATCGCCAGCCCGCCACCGCTCCGGGTCGAATCTTTCAGGTTCAGGAAAATATCGGGCATCCCTGTGCATCAGGTATTGCGAGATCAGCATGTTGGTGTTCGCCGGAATTTCATACTCGCCCAAGCGAAAGGTAGAAAGCGCGCGGCGGCCGATCACCCAAACGGGAGGATACAGGCGCATCGATTCGCGCAGCACCATGTCCGTGTAAACGAGGCGCGGCAATTCCGCAGGCGTGGGGATTTTTCCGTTCAGCACGCGATCGAGTTCGTCGATCAGCTTCTGTTCCACTTCAGGGTTTTGGCCGAGCAGCAGCCACGTCCAGGAAAGCACGTTCGCGGTGGTTTCGTGTCCGGCGAGAAACAGCGTCATGATTTCGTCGTGGAGTTGCCGATCCGTCATGCCAACGCCTTCATCGTCTCGCGTCTGCAAAAATGCGCTGAGCAAATCTCCAGACATTTGTCCGCTGGCTCGGCGCTGCTCGATGATGCCGTAAATCACTTTATCGAGGCGCCCCACAGCACGCTTCAAAAGTTGCGATGTCGGAAGCGGAAACCACCTTGGCAGAAGTAACGCCATTCCCGCCTGGCGCAGAAATTTTCCCATCAGCACGGTGAGCGCCGCATCCACATCTTCCGCTTCGTGCGAAACGTCCGCATCGAACAAGGTTTTCGCCACGATTCCCAGCGTAAGCCGCATCATGGCTTCGTGCATGTCGAGCGTCTGGCCATCGCTCCAGATTTCCAGCATGCGCTGCGAGTAATCCACCATGATTTGCGCGTAGGCGGTGATTTTTTCCTGATGAAACGCGGGCTGGATGAGCTTGCGCTGGCGACGCCAGAAATCGCCTTCGCTTAGAAGCAACCCGTTGCCCAGCACGCGGCGCATGGCACGGTAATCTTTCGATTTAACAAAATTATTGTTTTGCGTGACGAGTACGGATTCGATGTATTCAGGCTTGCTCAGATAACACGCCGGCACACCCAGAAAGCGGAAGAAAACAATGTCGCCAAATTCGCGCGTGCATTTTGTCAGGTAGGTGATCGTGTCGCCTTTCGGCTCGAACACACTACCCAACACTGGAAAACCCTTTGGACCCGGAGGCAGATTCAACTTAGACGGACTTCCCTTTCACCTTCGATGATACTGGAGATTTCTCTTCGCCCCAAACCTCTCTGGCGATTTCGGCCACGAGGCGTAGCTTGGCTTCCTGATCCACCTCGGAAAGCAAATTCCCTTCCATCGTCGAAGCAAAGCCGCATTGTGGGCTCAGCGCAAGCCTGTCCAGCGGAACGAATTTTTCAGCAGCATGAATCCGGCTCTTGATTTCGTCTTTTGCTTCGAGTGGAGCTTTTTTCGTGCTGACAAGTCCCAGGACAACCGTGCGGTCCGAAGGAACGTGCGAAAGGGGTTCGAAGCCGCCGGAGCGCTCGTCATCGAATTCAAGTAAAAATCTTTGGAATTTTGTTTCGCGGAAAACTTTTGCGATGGGCGCGTAATCGCCCGAGGCGTAAAACTTACTTTGATTATTTCCGCGGCACAAGTGCAGGCCAAAAGTCACATTGGGGTGGCCGGCAATTACGGCATTGTCCATTTCAATTGAAAGATCGAGCAAACGGTCCGGATCATTTCCGCGCTGGCGGTAACCTTCGCGAATCGAGGAATCAATCAACGCGGCGTATTGCGGCGAATCTACTTGAATATAGGTGCAGCCCAAACGAACGAGTTCCGCCACTTCCTCGCGCAGCAGGTCAACGAGATCGGCAAGAAACGAATCGACTGTGGGATACGCACCACCGGATTTTTTTGAATCGTAATACGCGGCCGCTTGTTGCGCGCTTAGAAGAGTCGTCTTCGCCGGGTGATCGGTTCTCGCGCGCAGAAAGGTGAATTCCTCCGCGCACATGTGACGCTTGCGGCGCAGTTTGGAAACCACCACCGGCCTCGGATGATTTGTCTCCTCGCCCTTTTCATTTCGAAATGGAATGGACCAACCGCCGTACTTGTCAAAGCCTTCGAAGGCGTCAATCATGTGCCCGTAAAAAGCGTATCGCCGCATTTCACCATCTGTCAGCACGTCGAGGCCGCTTTGAAGCTGAAGCGCGACGGATTCATCGACCGAGCGATCTTCTAGGCGTTTGAATTCCGCATCTGTGAGCCGCCCTGAAGCAAAATCTTCGCGCGCTTTTTTCAAATAGGAAGGTCGCAAGAGGCTGCCGATCACGTCGCTTCGATACATCAGGGGCTCCTTTTCACAATAATCAAGGATGGATTTAGATGTGAAAGACTTGCGAAAGTATATCATCGTACGATAAATCACTGAATATTCTGTCGACTCTGCAGTCGCACAGGCTTTAGAGTCCGCGTGAGAACTCCAAAATTGGAACCTCAGCGGCTGAAGCCGCAATCATTTTGCAAACTTTATGTCGTGGCTAAAGCCACGACCCACAATGATCCCGAAATTCTCGCGCAGACTCTGAAGCCAACACTACGGACATTCAGCAATCTCACTCCGCCCAATCGGCAATAAAAATATTTGTCTCGTGCGGGGCTTTGCCGTTGCGGTTCGATGCCCACACGAGGCGCTTGCCGTCAGACGAAAACATGGGGAAGGCATCGAAGTCAGGATGATATGTGATTTGCTCGAGGCCTGTGCCGTCTACGTTGATTGCGTAAAGATCGAAGCCGCTGGGGTCTTTCTGGTTGGCCATGTTCGAAGCGAAAATGATGCGTTTTGCTCCTCCCGGGAAAAAATACGGGGCGAAATTTGCGGCGCCGTTATGCGTGACCTGGCGCTTGTTGCCGCCGTCGGCAGCCATCACCCAGATTTCCAGATTGCCGGGACGGATCAGTCCGCGTGAGAGCAAATCCTTGTAGTCGGCAATTTGCTCAGGAGTTTTCGGCTGCTCCGAGCGGTAGACGATTTTCTTCCCATCGTCGGAAAAGAAAGCGCCGCCGTCGTAACCCAATTCATGCGTGAGTTGGCGGACGTCGCTGCCATCGGCGTTCATCGTGTAAATGTCGAGGTCGCCGTTGCGCGTGGAGGTAAAAACAACTTTTTTGCCGTCGCGGCTGATGGTCGATTCGGCGTTATAACTTCCGGACGCATAATTCAGCAGGCGCAGATCGCTGCCGTCAGGTTTCGCGGTATAGATTTCGTACGAATTGTAGATGGGCCAGACGTAACCATGAGAATAATCGGGCCGCGGTGGGCACTCGGCGCTAGTTTCGTGCGTCGAAGAAAAAAGGATGCGATCGCCTTTGGGGAAAAAGTAGCCGCAGGTGGTGCGTCCCCTGCCTGTGCTTACGAGTTTTGGGACGGGAGGCTTTCCGCCAGACGTATCGATTTGCATCGTGTACATCTGATCGCAGGGCACGCCAATACCTGAGTGCATGAAGATCAGGGATTTATCATCCGCGGAAAAATAGGCTTCGGCATTTGTGCCGCCGAAGGTGAGTTGACGCACGTTACCCAGGTGCTTTTCTCCGGGAACTGTGAGCGGATCTGAGTTCGTTTTTTCCTGGGCAGGTAATTGCGAGAGCGCTGCTAACGATGCCGCTGCGACGAACAGCAGGAAGAGTGCCAAGCGGGCGAATTGCAATTTATTCATGTTAGTTTTCTTGGACTTTAAATTTTGTAGCCGATGATCGGCCATATCCTTCGGACTAACACTGCTCAAAATACTTTACTTTAAACCCTCACCTCTGAAGAGGTGAGCTACAAAAGCCTGAATTTTAGCGACGAAATTATTTTCGCTGTTCCAGTTTTACAGTGGCGCTAACTGGTTTTCCATCGCGCGTTACTTTCACTTCTACTTCATCGCCCACGTTGCTGCGGCGCAGCGCGTCTGTGAAATCATAGAGATTGTGAATTGGCCTGTCGCCAAATTGGACCAAAATATCGCCTGCTTTAAAGCCTGCTTTGGCGGCGGGCGATCCCGGGCGGACATCGGAAAACTTGACTCCATTTTCTTCCTGCCCGAAATCGGGAATGGAACCGAAGTATGGACCGTATCCGCTACCGCCGCCGCTGGCGGCTTGCCCGGCAGGCTGATCTTCTTTCACGGTGACAAACGCGACTCGCTCTTTTTCCGAATCCACTTTCAAGGCCACGTCGTCAATAAAATCCAGAAGCTTTGCCGCGTCCGGCGCATTGATTTTGTCCCACGTGTCGGAAGGCTTGTGATAATCCGAATGCAGGCCCGAGAAAAAGAAGAGCACGGGAATCTGTTTGCCGACGAAAGACGTGTGGTCACTTGCCGAATAGCCGCTGGCGGAATATTCAAAGTGGAATTGAGATTTGCTCTTTTCTTCATCGAGCAACTCCTTGAACGACGCGCCTGTCCCCGTCCCGCCGATAAAAACCTTTTCATCCTTGATTCGGCCAATCATATCCATGTTGATCATGGCCACGGCTTTGTCGAGAGGCAGCGTCGGCTCTTTCACCCATTCCGCGGAACCGAGCAGGCCGAGTTCTTCTCCCGCAAAATCCGCAAAGAGAATACCTCGCTGCAGTTGGCCTTTTTGGGGCGCGAGCAGGCGCGCTAGTTCGAGGACTCCCGCTGTGCCGGATGCGTTGTCATCCGCACCGGGATGAATTTGTCCGATCTGCGAAGGCGCGAGTGAGTCAATGTTTCCGTAACCAAGATGATCGTAGTGCGCGCCGATGATGATGTATTCGTCGGTTTTGCCGGGGAGATAGGCGAGCACGTTATTCACCTTGGCGCGCGTCTTCTCAATATTTGCGCCGAGGGAAATCTGAAGCTTGTCGGGAAATGCGAAGGACGAAGGAGTCGAGGACGAATCGATCTGATTTTGAATGTCCGTAAGCGATTTGCCCGCATTGGCAAACCATGCGCTTGCCGCATCGTTCTTTACCTGCACGATCACGGTGCCAACGTTTTCAGGCCCGTTAACGCTGCCGAATTTTGTGAGCTGGTCCTCTTCCCCATCTCTCACTTTTCCATTCAGCAAGATTACGGCTTTCGCACCATGATTGCGGGCGTTGATCGCTTTAGTTATGAGTTGAGAGTGTTGCGTCAAGCCGGCGTTGCCGCTCTTCGCGGCGAATCCCGATGGCTCGTAACGCAGGATGACGACGATTTTATCTTTGACGTCGAGGTGTGCGTAATCGTCATAGCCGAACTCCGGCGCCGTGACGCCATAGCCCGCGAAAATAATCGGACCCGAAACTTCGCCGGAAGCGGAAAAACTGAAAGGGACAAACTCCTGATTCAGCTTCAATGCGCGCTTTGATTTCCCATCCACAATTTCAAGGCGATTGCCATCTCTCAACTTGGCTCCGGTGATCACCGTGAACGGCTGAAAATAAGATTTGCTTCCCGCGGGTTGCAGCCCAAGAGCGCGGTAGCGTTGCTCGATCATGTTCGCAGCGAGGGCAATACCTTTGGTTCCCGCGCCGCGGCCTTCCATGGCGGGAGAGGAGAGCGCCTTCACGTCATCGAGGTAGCGTTTGGGATCGGCGGTCGCGGTGTCGGCGACGGCGCGAACTGCCGGAAGAGCGAGAATCGCCCCAAGGAAATAGATGAGGAGGTAGGTGCGACAAACTGACAAATGTCTGCTGGAGCGATTTTTTTGAGTGATCTTATAGAGAAGCATATATTTTGTGAATCGTATGTCGCGCTTCTGGTCCTGTCAAATCTGTAAGCAAGTGCGGTACGGTTTTATGTGGCGTGGGCTTCAGCCTGCGGAGTTTCGTGCTTGCAAGTACTAAATTCCGCAGGCTAAAGAGTCCGTGTGAGAACTCGAAATTGACGTGTTTTTGTAGCGCCCGCCTGAAGGCGGGCGCTACATGATTCAAAACCGAGTTCTCACACAGACTCTGAAGCCCGCGCCACTGAAAGCAAACAAATCAAAAACCGAATTTCAGACGGGCGCTGACGCTTGCAGGCGGCGCAACCGCAGTGCCGGAAAAAAGGCTGGCAAAATTTAACAAATTTAACTTGTTTGTCAGATTGTGGCCTTCGACCTCGAAGGAAACATCTTTTCCTTCTTTGTGGTAAAGCGTCGCTCCCGCAGCGGCATCCAAGGCGAAATTCGGACGCACACGTTCGGCTCCGAAATTCACTTCGCTCAAAATGGCGGGGCCGTATTGCTGCAGCAAAAAATTAATTTGTGTGGCGTCCGCTGGTCCGCCCAAATCAGCGGGCAAGCCGCTGCCGTATTCCGCGGAAGTGGCGAACCACAAACGGTCCATGGCCTGGTAACGAACACGCGCGCGGATGGTATTTCTTTGATCTTGAGAAACTGCGAACTTGCTCGTGTCGGGGATTCCTGCTGTTTCGCTGCCCAGGAACAATCCGCCTGTGATCGGCCCCTGCCCAGTGCCTGTCTGATTCGAGTAACTCAGCACTCCGGAAAAGCGGCCCCAGTGCGGGACGGAAAGCTGAACCTCTTCGCCGTAAATCGTCGCTGTCGAAAAAGCAATCGGAAAGCTAATGCCGGTGTCGAGCAAGACGTCATCATCTGGATAGTTATGAAAATCGCGGCGAAAAACGTTTGCGTCAATCCTTACTTTTCCAGAAAAAGATTTTGTGAAACCTACTTCATAATAATTTGCATTGGCCGGCTGTACGGGAAGCCTTACAACGAGGCTGCTGACGGAATCCAATTGCGGCGAACTCGCCAGCAACAGATTCTCCATGGCAGGCGTTTGGAAAACGCGGTCATAGGAAGCGTGAACGAGAAGATCGAGCGATGAAATAAAGCGCGATACGCCAAGACGCGGGCTCCAAGCCGATTTGCTCACGGCAAAACCGTAATGGTCATAGCGCAAACCGGCGCTCACATTCCATTTTCCAAATCGGATTTGGTCCTGCACAAAAGCCGAGGGCTCGATGTCCCATTGCCGGTCAGAAAATGGGGGGGTGAGTGTCACGGCCGTTCCGGGATCGAACTGGAAGGGATCCGTGATCTTATACTGCAAATTTTCATTCACCGGGCTGAAAATTCCGTCCGCGCCGAACTTCCAATCGTGGCGGCCGTGATGGCCCGCGAGGTCCGCACGAATATACCCCTCTCGATAGCCGCGATTTTGAGAAACAATGATGGGCGTCGAATGCGCGTTGGAATTCAGGAACGCAGACGCGTCGCGAATGCTTCCCGCAACGCTGAAGAAAACATCAGTGGAAATTGCGTGTGTGTAGCGCCCCTGGCCTGACGTTTCCTTCTGTTCGGAGTCCTGCCGCTGCCCCGCAACTTGCTGCACGAGTTCGTTCGGGACTTCATAGCGAACGGAATGTTGACCGAACGTAAAAAAGAGACGATCGCCGTTTGCAAAATCGTGCTCGTACGAAGTTGAAAATCCACCGGAGTTGCCAATGTTTGTGTAGTTTTGTAGAACTGGCGGGTCAAGATATCGATCGGAATGAAATGCATTTCCGCTGATGGAAAACCGGTTTCCTCCACTGGAATAAAAAAGCGTGCCATTCGCCGAAGATGTGTCGAAACTCCCGCCCTCTGCCTCAAACTCCCCGTGGAATCCCGCGGGAGTATTTTTAGGCGGCGTAATTTCCACCACGCCACCGAGCTTACGGCCGTACTCCGCTGGAAAACCAG
>DATAPT010000554.1:0-11453 GCA_036265065.1 Candidatus Acidiferrales bacterium
GCGGCCCGCGCTCCTTCCATGAGGGCGGCAATTCCCATACTAGAAATATATTCCAGGGCGGAGCAGTCCACGGCAACCTTTGCATTAGACTTGACCGCTACCAATAGAGCGTCAGTCAATTCGCCGGCGGTCAAACTGTCAACGCGGCCCTGGACAGAAACAATGTGCCAGCCACCACGCGTGTCAGTCGCAATATGCATCCCGGTCATGGGTTCCACATCCTACATCAAAAAATTTAAAACCAATGATCTGTTTTTGATTATTCCCAGCCCAGCCCGACCTTTAAGTTTAAAAAACAATTAAACATCATGGGGTAACGCAATGAGTCACGGCCTTACTAGTACGCCCGGAAAAATCAAACAGCTTCAAGGCATTCGCTTTGTCAGCGTGACCCGGTTCGTGTTGTCGCGCCGCTCGTAGGACATGTTGTCCGCCAACTCCCGCAGCATGTGAATCCCGAGGCCACCAATGGGCCTGTCTTCAATCGCATCGGACATATCTGGACGCGGCGCTGACAACGGATCAAACGCGTGTCCGTCATCGACCACGGTAATCGAAAGCGTGTGATCGGCAACGGACAATTCGATGTCGATGGTGTGTTCCGCGGAATCATCATATCCGTACTTGATGCAATTTGTTACGAGTTCCTCGACCGTCAGGCTGGCAAAAAATGCAGCTTCCGGGGAAATCTCCTGTGTGGCTAGCCACGTTTCGGCCGCCTCATTGGCCGGAGCGATAGCATCGCCTTTATTCCGCACATGTAAAGTGAGGGATTCACCCACGGCCGTTGCTCCTCAATGAAGCGTCCCGCCAGTCATCATTCGGATGAGACTTTTCGAAAACTTGCCCCGTGAATGCAGTGTACTCAGTGGTCTTTGCCTTAAACGAAGGCCGCCAAGGCAGTCTCCCGGGTAGGATGAATTGGGAAGAACTCGGTCAAGCCGCTCACCCTGAACAAGTCGACAATCGGTTTCGAAACGGAATGCAGGGCGAAAGGCGTGTTCTGCTTCCGGCATCGCTTGGCAGCCATAAGAAGCACGCGCAGGCCAATGCTGCTCACGAAGGTGACTTGACTAAAATCAAGAATCAGGGCTGAAGGCGCAGCGTCAAGCGCGAGGCCGATACTTGTCTCGATTTCCGCGGAAGTGACGTTGTCAATTCGCCCAGTTAGTTCGACGATGTTAGGTTGTGCCATAACTCCCATTCCTTGACTAGAGGCTCGCGATTTCGCGAGGCAGTTTATCCTGATCCATAAATGGACACAATATTGAATGCAGTTCCCGGTCCACTTGTCGAAAGATTGTCACAATGCAGCATGGCACGGCCGTCTCAGCTGGCGCGCTCCAACTCCAGTATGGACCGGACAATCAGAGCGGCGCTGCAGGCGGCATACCTCTTATGCCTCCGCGTCACTTGCATGTAACAAACCACAGAGTATGTCCATTCCAGCAGCGCCAGCCAATACGGAACAATGTCCTGCTCAAAAAGAGTGGCTCTGTCCGCACACCGTCGCAGGAACGTAATCCCAGCATGCGCACGTGCGACCAGAGGATCGTTTCCGCGATAACACAGCGGCGGGGGTTCGTCGAGCCGCGTAACGCTCATCAGTCCTTCCTCAAATTCCAGCAGGTGGCGCAAGTCCTCATCCGATTCCAGGCGCGGCATCTCAAACTTTAGAATTGGCTCCATGCGAGCGAAGTCCGAAACCACGTTGCGCGGTCGAGTCTCCGAAAAGTCGATGACATAAAGATTATTGCGTTCATCGACGAGAACATTCTGAAGATTCAAGTCCCCGTGGCAAATGGCGGTGTACCACAGGCGGGACTGCGTGGCGCGAAGGGGATACTCGTGCTTCAGAAAGTGAAACGGGTTGGGAAGCGGAACGCCAAGCTCAGGACAATCGAAAATCGGCGAATCCGCCGACACGTTGAGTTCACGTTCGGCAATTTGGATGAGTTCGGGAAACAGGCGCAGCGGAGTGTGGTCACGGTAGAGCGACACCTGTTCCCATTTAGGCTGCCCGTACCAGGGCTTCAGGACGCGTGTGAGCAATTGTTCGAACAGGGCCAAAACTTCAGGAACCGGCCGGGTCAAATAATGCTCGCGTAGCCATACCAGCTGGCTGTCGGGCCCGTTAATCCCAAGGAAGTTATATCGCAGGCCGGCCCAATCTCCCTCGTGCTCGCTTCCAAGTACCGTCGTGCCATTATTCAGAATGAAGCGGGACACATAGTCGCGGTTGGCTTTTTGCTCCCGTTCGGTCAGTGCCGTCGGTCCGATTTTAAGGACGGTGGGAAGCGTTCGTCTTCCTTCGCGGTCATAGGCGACCGCGCGAAACGTCTTCGACATATACCCGCCATGTAGTGGCGCAAGGGTTACGGAGCGGCAGTCATGATACAAACGCCGGACAATTGCGTCCCACTCCGGCCGCCACTCGCCGGCATTTTCAACATTCACCTGTAATAATTTATCGGCCCCGTTCTTCACCGCGGCTGGAACAAACACCCAGACAGAAGCGCGCACAACCTTGCGGCATTCGCTCAGCTTGATAACATCCCGCAGCACATCAAGGGTCGCGAGAGAATGGATCGCATCGGCCAACTCCGTGCGTGCGATCAATTCCCCGGTTTCCGCAAGCGATACACCGCCGCCGATCATTTTGCGGCCCGATGGCAATTGATCCTGTCCCGGCCATTTCTCCAAATGGCCGTCGGCATCCATCGATTTTGCCTGGGCTGGGTTAAAAGCAACGCCCGTGACAAAAACTCCCTGCCCGGCTTCTTCGTACTCACCTATCGCCACAAATCCGAGCACGGGGTTGGAAGTCTTTCCATCCACGGCTTCGTAGGTCCCATCTATTGCCGCGAGGAGTGAAAATGTATTTTCCCCGTGCAGCTGAATCAAAAATGCCGGCGTACCGCTTACCCCAACGGCCATGGATAATTGCACTGGCACAAGGAGTGAAGTATCTCCAACCATAAAATCAGACACATCATTCGCCTGGGTCCCCGCGACGCCAGCAAAATAAGGTGTGCATACGAACGAACCGATTCCGGCATCGCGTCCCGCACTCGTTTCACCCAGAAGCCCATTGCCAAAGGCGAATCCAAGATTATCGAGGCTCACTCCAAGCAGCGGATTGGCGGAAGTATCGTTGTTTATGCGCGGTTCCCACCATTCGACAACGCTCTTGCTCCCCGGCAACCGCCGAATTTTTGCGCGGCATCCCGAAATTTCTCTCTCGACCACAGGGCCCGCGGCAACCGAATTGCGAACCATCGCCATCCCTTGCTCAAGCGATGGCGAAGTGCGCAGCAATCCGTCGAGGCCGGAGACATGGAGCACCTGCCGGACAAATTCCGTCATCCCTGTCAACACGACTCCACCGTCGAGAACTTTCAGACGCTTCTCGATGGTCAGCAACGACCGAATGGCAACGCTCGATAAATAGTTCACGCCGGAAAGGTCGATGACCAGGTACGCAGCTCCGCCATCCAGCTTGAGCGCCTCCTGATCGAAAGACTTGGCCTCCGATCCGTCGAAACGTCCGCTCAGCGAGAAGACGGGAATCCCCTCCGGAAATGACACAGCAATGTCCACTCATTCCTCCGGCTTTTCCGCACTTTACCTTATAAAGTGACTTCTACAATCGAAACATCATCTTCGAAGCTGCCTGCCCCACGAATGGCGCGAATACTCTCGATCGTATGCGGAATGGCGCCGCGATCGCGCGGACCGTCGTCCAGAATGGTGATGAATTCCTGAAAGGTGAGCATGGATTCATCCGGCCTCGTCACTTCAAAAACGCCATCACTAAAGAAAAAGAGGCGGCTGAATGGAGGAAGATCCACGGTCAATTCATCGAACGTAACTCCGGGAAAGCCCCCGATGATCAAGCCCGGATTCGACAATTCGATGGGCTTGGACGTATTTGCCGATGCACCTGCCAACAGGATGGCCGCCGGGTGCCCTCCGCTCGCGTACGTGAGCTGGCGTTTTTGTTTGTTGTACACGCCATACCACATCGTGAAATACATGTCGTTGTGACGATCCATCTGAAACGCTTCGTTCATGCCGGTCAGGACGGAAGCCGGCGACCGGAACTCCGTGGTCGGAAGCGTTTGATTACGCAGAACGTTCATCGCGGAAATGGACAGGAGAGCGGCCTTCAGTCCATGCCCGCACACGTCGAGCAGGTACATTGCAAAATGATCCTGATCGAGCCAGGAATATCCAAAGGTGTCTCCGCCCAGCTCCGCCGAGGGAATGAATTGCCAATCAGTTGACAGTTCGCCACTCAGGCGTTCGGGGAGTAAGGAAGTAAGGTATTTTGCCGCCTCCGCCAACTCTTCCGCGAGGCGTTCTTCGCTGCGCTTGAGCGCCGCATAGGCTTCGTTGCGTTCCAGCTGGGCGATATATCCGCGCGAATGAAGCCGCACCCGCGCAGTCAGTTCGATCGGGTCAGGCAGTTTCACCAGGTAGTCGCTGGCCCCGAGCATGAAGGCTTCGGCCTTCACCTTTGGCTCTTCTTTGGTGGAAAGCACAATGGTCGGGATTTCCCGAGTTGCCGGGTTGGCTCGATAGTATCGCAGCATCGTGAGACCATCGACTTCGGGCATCACCAAATCCTGCAGAATCACGGTTGGCTGGAATTCAGCGGCCACCTGCATCGCTTGGGTTGGATCGTTGCAATAACGGAACTCCAGGTCCGGCTCGGTCGCAAGCATCCGCCGGACGGCTTCTCCGATGATGGCTTGATCATCGACCAGCATGACGCGAATCGGACGACGAGACGCGGGTGCGATATTGTTCGGCAACTGCGAAGCAACTTCACTCATGTTTGACTCCTCTGGCCTACGCGGCGTGAATGCGAGCCGCGGACAGCATTTACAATCGCCGAAGCAATTTGTTCGACCGGCAAAATTTCGATCGCAGCTTTGAGCTTTGCGGCAGCCTTGGGCATACCGTACACAATGCTCGTGGCCTGGTCCTGCGCGATCGTGTGCCAACCTGCGCGACGTAGGCCAAGCAATCCCTCCGCGCCGTCCGCTCCCATTCCCGTGAGAAGCACGCCCACTATTGGACCCGGCCAAAATTGGGCAATGGATTGGAAGAATACGTCAACAGATGGACGATAGGGATATTCAATCGGATCGGGCGTATAGCGGTAAGTGACTTCGCGCGTCAGGATGAGATGATCGTTGGTTGAGGCGAGAAGGACACGACCCGCAGTCGGTTTATCATTTGGCAGAATGGGGGCCACATCGTGACCGGATTGTCCCGCCAGCCAGGATGCCAGCCCTGGCGCAAATTGCTCATCGACGTGCTGCACCAAAGCCACGGTGGCGCGCAAATCGCGTGGCAATGCGCTGATAATCTGCGCCAAGGCTCCGGGGCCTCCCGTGGATGCGCCTATGGCAACAAGCGGGACCGTGCCCGAAGAGTTCTCTGGAACAGCGGCAACCGAAAATGTTTTCGCTGAGGCCCGGTGCCGACCAATTAAACGGCTGAGCATGGCGATCTTTGCCAGCAGCGGAGCGGCACCTGTAGGATCGCCCGACATGCCAAGCGCAGGAGTATCGACGGCGTCAAGAGCGCCCCAGCCCATGGCCTGAAAGACTTTGGAAGCGTGCCCCCCCACCGTTGCGGTAACGACCAGTATCGCGCAGGGAGTTTTCTGCATGATGTGCCGCGTGGCTTCCGCGCCATCCATTCTAGGCATCATCAAATCCATCAGGATTAAGTCTGGCACGTCAGCGGCGCAGCGGCGTACCGCCTGTTCGCCATCTTCGGCAATCCAGGCAATGTCATAACCGAGCACGCTGCTGACCACGCGGCGCAAGGCTTCCACTGCTAACGGAACATCATTGACTATGGCGATTCGCATTATCCGGGAGGACCAATAAATTCGTGCACTGCGGAAAGCAGTGTTTGGTCATGAAAACTACTCTTGGTCATATAACGGTCGGCACCGGCTTCAAGTCCACGCAGGCGGTCCTCTTCCCGGTCCTTATAGGAGACGATGATAACCGGTATAGCGCGAAGATGCGGATCTGCTTTTACGCGCGAGACGAGTTCGATGCCGGTCATTCGCGGCATGTCCACGTCCGTGACCATAAGATCGTAACTTCCAGATCGCAGCGCGTTCCACCCATCCATGCCGTCCACCGCGACTTCCACCTCATACCCGCGGCTCTTTAAAAGAGAACGCTCGAGCTCTCGCACGGTAATCGAATCGTCTACCACCAGAATGCGGCGGCGTTTTACCGCGGTGACGGCAGCCTGCCCCAGTCCTCGCAGTCGTCCCCCCTGCAACTCTGTTTGCACCGAGCGGATCAGGTCTTCCACATCCAGGATTAGTACCGGGGAGCCATCTTCCATCAGCGCGGAGGCGCTCACGTCCTGCACTTTTCCCAAGCGGCGGTCGAGCGGCCGCACCACCATGTCATGCTCGCCAAGAAATCGATCGACGGCCAGCCCATAACGCTCAGCCCGCTCGCCCAACAGAAGCACGGGTATCTCTTCGCCCCACTCAGGCTTCCGTGGCATGCCGAGCAATTCATGCGCGGGGACGACGCCAATACGTTCGCCATCCAACGTGAAATACTGCTGCCCTTCGAGTGACACGAGTTCGGGAAACGGGAGCGAAACAGTTTTTGCAATCCTCGTAAGCGGGAAGGCGAAGGGCTCTCCCCCGATTTCAGCGACCAACGTGCGGACAACCGAAAGCGTCAACGGGAGTTCCAGCGTCAGAGTAATGCCCTGTCCGGGCGGAGCCGTCAGCCGCGCAACGCCGCCCACCGACTTCGCCATTTCATTGACCGCGTCGAGTCCAACGCCACGGCCAGAGATATCAGTAACCTTGCTTGCCGTCGAGAACCCGGGCAGGAACAAAAATTCGGTCAGTTCAGCGTCCGAAAAATTCGCGGCCATCTCTGGAGTTGCGTGGCCTCGATCCACGACTTTCATTCGCAGCCGCTCGACATTCACTCCGCGCCCATCGTCAGAAACAGTGAGCACAAAGAGGCCGGCGCGGTGACGCGCCTCCACCCGAATTGTGCCGGAGGAAGATTTACCGGCAGCCAAGCGCTCCTCGGGCGATTCGATCCCATGATCGAGGCTGTTGCGAATCATGTGGTTGAGCGGAGCATCGAGCCGGTCCAGGATTTCGCGGTCGACTTCTGTCTGCCGCCCCAGGATCGTGATCTGCGCTTGCTTTCCCAATTGCCGCGCGAGGTCACGCACCAATCGTGGAAAGCCTTCGACCACATCCCCAAAAGGCCTCATCCGCGTCGCTACCACTTCGCGGTAAAGACGATCGGAAAGCCCGGATGAGCGCAAGGCAAACGTTTCGAATTCCATGTGCCGCGCAGCCGTCGATTGCCGCACGGTTTCGAGCTTGCTGCGGGCGGAATCCAGCAGGTCATTCGCGTCACCCGGCGCATGATCCAGTCGTGTCTGCAGCAATTCCAGAATTTCACTGATTTCGTACTGGCGCCGCTTGAGCGTGAAGAGCGATTCGGCAAATGGTTCGAACCATCGGCTTTGCACGAGAGACTCACCGGCGAGTCCCATCAAACGATTCAGAGTATGGGCGCCGACCTTCAGTGTCCGGTCCTTCATGTCTACGACGTGAGAAGAAGCGGCCGGCTTTTCCGAGACAGGCGGAGGAGGAGCGGAAGTTTCTGCGGCGGGAACGGATGGCGCAACATTTGCCGGTATCCCCTTCGCAGGCAATCCTGCAACCTCGCCGGATGAAGCGGCGGGAGAATCGGCAGATTCAGTTGTCACGAATGATGACTTTGGCGCGGAAGCAGTGCCGTTCGTCGGGCTGGTCCATGTTCCGGCGCGGACCTGCGCTAGATGCGTAAGCAGTTCTTCGATCGCGGCGCCATGTTCCTCGATCCAGACTGGCACCGACGCTTCGTCCACGGAAGAGAGGCGAGACAGTAGATCGCCTGCCGCGAGCAGCACATCGACACCCGCCGCGTTCAGCAGCAGCGTGGATTCCTGCGCTGCGACCAGACAATCTTCCATTAGGTGCGTCAGGCGAACGACAACATCCAATTGGACAATTCGCGCCGCGCCTTTGATCGAGTGCGCGGCGCGCATGGTGGCCGCCAAATGTGCTTGAGGATTTGCGCCCCCTTCGATCTGAAGTAGGCCCTCGGTGAACACCCGCATCTGCGACTCAACTTCTCCGCGGAACAGGTCCCACATGGAAAATGCGCCGAGGTTGCTCATGCGATTTTCCGCTCCAGGCTGCTGAACAGCATTTCCTCGTCCACCAAGCCCACGGGACGATCACCACACTGCGCGATTCCCTTGGTGTAGA
Source organism: Candidatus Acidiferrales bacterium (assembly GCA_036265065.1). Classification (GTDB taxonomy): domain Bacteria; phylum Acidobacteriota; class Terriglobia; order Acidiferrales; family UBA7541; genus Palsa-360. Next base: position 8,336 of record DATAPT010000554.1, read on the forward strand.
CTCCGCCTGAATGTGCCAACGTCGCGGGAAGGGATTCAACCGCCGTTTCCGGAACGTCATGAATTCCGTTGATTTCATCCACCGGCAATACCCAGTCGCCTCCCTGGTGGCGAGCGACAAGAAACCGCACAGTCGATGCAGTTCCATCAAGCGCCGCATCGCCGATCAGCACGTGCAATGAAACACAGGGGTAGATTTCTCCGCGCACTACCGTTAGTCCCAGCAATACATTCGTGCGGCGATGCGGAACTGTCCGAATAACTGCCGGCTGCATAATCTCGCGGAGGACGATGGCGCGAAGCGCAAGCCAGGACTGGCCGACGCGAAAAACCAGATAGGGTGTGGTTGCCTCCGGCTTGGAATCCTTATTTTTTGCGGCGAGCAGCTCGGTCCACCAGTCCAGATAATCGGGCGGCGCGGGGCGCTCCAGCAGTTCATGACCGCCCGCCGTGTAGACTTCGCAATTGCGGCAATGCCCTACTCGTGGCAATTCAACGCACGTGTTGTTGCCCCAAACGCCAATTTCTCCCCAGCACCTGAGCATGGGCCCCGTTTCCTGATGGATGCCGCTCATGATTTGCTCCCGCGTGCAGCGATCCGGTCAGCTCGCGCGCGCAATCGCGCAGCGGTGAGAGTGTTGCCTTTTGCATAATGATTTAAGGAGAGATGCATGAGCGCGCCAGCATGATCGGGCTGAAGGTATAGAGCGCGGCGCAGAGCGGTTTCCGCTTCGGAATCATTCTTCGTCGCGCCGCACAGCACGCCAAGCAGAAAATATCCTTCCGCGGAATCAGGGACACGCCGCACATAATCGCGGCACTGTTGAATCGCTTCCTGCGTAAGGCCCGCATCGCCCAACTTCCGGATGTTCTCCAGAGTGGGAGCGGCGGCGCGGGATTGCGAGGGGGCGCCAGCGGGCTTCTTTTCGATATTTCCATGCGCGGCAGCTACAGCAATTTGTGAAGGGGACTTCAAATTATTTCTCGGCGCGCGGCTGGCCGAAGATATGGACATGACCTGTTTGCGAGACTCCGCCTTGACCGTTTTAACAAAAGCAAAAGCGCGTGGATCGCCTATGCTTGCAAACCCGTGTTCGCGGGCAATGGCAGGTTCCGCATGGCCGACAATGAGAATTCCGTCCGGAGTAAGCAAACGGCGCAAGGCAGCCAGAACGACGGCGCGCGCCCGCGCGTGAAGATAAATGAGCAGGTTTCGGCAGAGCACGATGTCATATGGTGGCGAGTGCTCCAGGCCTGCGAGCGTGACCAGATTCGCAGGACGAAACTTGACCATGGCACGGAACGCGGGCTTGAGTCTCCAACGTTTGGTATCGGACTCGTGCTGAAAATAATGCGCGCGATCGATGCGATGATTCCCGCGGAAAGAACGGGTCCGATAGATTGCGGACTGGGCCATTTTAATTGAATTCGGACTCACGTCCGCAGCGTCGATGGTAAATGTGCTGGGTGAAAGGCCTGCATCCATCAACGCAATCGCAATGGAATACGCTTCTTCTCCCGAGGAACACGGACAGCTCATAAAACGGATTGGGCCAGCGCCACGAACGCGCAAAATCTGCTGCGCGACCTCCGCGATATATTCAAACGGCGCTTCATCCCGAAAAAACCAGGTTTCAGGAACCACCACGTTCTCGACAAGGGTCTCCCAGATTTCACCATCCGTGGCAGCCGCCCGCACAAATGCCGGGAGATCGGCATATCCGGATTGATGAAGGCTGCGGCGGGCAATGGAAATGAGAAATGACGGGCCCATGCTTTCGGCATCCAGCCCCAACTTTTCGGCAAGCAATTCGCCAAGAGCGGTGGTATCCACGCGATCAGTCCTCGGTGAAAAGTTGGTCACGCAGTTTATCCGGAATCAGGTGCTCAATCTTAACGAATTGAATTGTTTCTTTTCCGAGCGTCGCAAGCTTGCCAAGAAATGGCGCATCGGGAGTAGCTATGCCTGAGGACTGCAATTCTCCCACAGGTTCCGTGAGTCCCTGATCCGCGCGCTCGACCAAGAGACCCAACACGCGCTCGATTCCCGTGGATCCGGAAAATCGTACAAGGATGACCCGCGTGCTATATCGTTTTTCCGCAGGTCTGCCGCTGAGCATTTGATGCAGATCAATCACGGGCACGATCGAACCCTTGTATCGGAATACTCCTGCCACGTAGTCAGGCGTGCCAGGAATCGTTCGCAGGCGCACCGCCGGAACGACCTCAACAATCTGCGAGACATCGAGTCCATAACGCTGGTCTGCGACCCCGAATAGCAGTGCGGTCACAACACCATTGTTCATCGAACTGCCACAACACCAATCGCAGAGTCGCCATTGGGCGATGGCGAGGTTGGGGGGATTGGCTTCGCGCCGTCGACTCGGAAGAGAGAGACTTCATGATGCAAGGAGCGCGCGGCATTATCCAGGACCTGAATCACGCGCGCGGCTTCGCGCTGTGATTCAGCGGTGGCGCGAGTTGCTTCGCTCAGATGGATCATGGCTTCCGAAATTTGCCGGGCGCCGATCGATTGCGATTCCATTCCTTCATTCACCGATTCGAACCGCGGGCCGAGGCCTTGAACTTGTTCGATGATGTGGGCAATCTGCCCGCCGATGTCGTTCACTTCGTGCACGGCCCCTTGCACTTCCTGGGCGAATTTTTCCATGCCCATTACACCCGAGGAAACGGAGGATTGCATTTCCTTCACCATCTGCTCGATGTCAAGAGTCGCTACGGCGGTCTGATCCGCAAGCCGCCGGATTTCCCGCGCGACTACGGCGAAGCCTTGCCCGAACTCGCCAGCCTTCGCGGCTTCGATGGCGGCATTGAGCGACAACAGATTCGTTTGGTCGGCGACCTTGTTGATGGTCGTTACGACGCTCGTAATATTGGCGACTTTCGCGTTGATGGCCGCAAGCTTTTGGGCAATGGTGGTCGACGCGGATTCCATTTTTTCCATCGTGGCGCTCATCCGCGTGAGGCCTGTCTGGCCCTGATCCGCGGACCGGGCTGCGTCATGTGAAAGCGAAGCAACGTCACCCATGGTTTTCACCAGCGTTTGTGCGGTTGCGGAAATCTGTTTGGCGGAAGATACGACTTCGTTGGTGGAGGCA
>DATAPT010000555.1:0-1810 GCA_036265065.1 Candidatus Acidiferrales bacterium
AAGTTCAGAAATATATGATTCAGGGTTCAAACCTGTACGTCACGTCAGCCTATTCAACAACGGGTTCGTGGACCAAAAAAATTCCATTGTCCGACCTGGACATCCCCGCAAGCCTCAAAATCAATAAAGACCGCGGCACAAAATTCTATTTGCCGAGTGGGCCGAACGAAGTCGTCGTCCGGTTTTAATTTTTAATAGACCGCGCAGCCGTCCCATACGTCTTTCCATTCCGAAGAGGACAGGAAATGCGATAGGCTATGCCTACGCACGCAATCGGTTTAATCCGACTCTTTGGGAACATGAGGCCGACGTATGAAGCCAAATAAGCCAAGTCAGCCAAATCAAAACAAATTTTCTCGCAGAGATTTCGTCAGGACGGCCGCCGTCGCAGGACTGGGTGCAACGGCCTTGACCGCAATGGAATCCAATCCGGCGGAAGCCGCGCAGGGCGGCTCGCAAGTCCCAAAACGCTGGGATCGCGAGGCCGACGTCGTCATCATCGGGGCGGGAGCGACTGGTTTGCCAGCCGCGATTGAAGCGATTGAAAATGGTGTGTCGGTCATCATCGTAGATGCGAACACGGACGTCGGCGGACATGCAAGCGTCAGCGGAGGAAATATCGCGCTCGGCGGAGGAAGCGCGCGCCAGCAAAAATACGGCGTAAAAGATTCTGCCGATCTGGTCTTCTCGGATTTAACCGATTGGTCCGTGGTGGAACCAAATGGATTTCCCGATTACCGCTACAACGACAAAGAAATTATCCGCGCTTTCGCCGACAACAGCGGAGCCACATGCGATTGGCTTGTGGCGCACGGCGTCATTTTCGTGGAGAAGACGCCCGACAATGCAGGCGCACACGCCACTGGAAATTCCGCGCCTCGCGAAAACCATGCTGCTCCCATGCAGTGGCCGCAAATGCAGACAGGCGTGCCCATCGCTCCGGATAAGCAGGCGACCACCTCGGCAGGCATCGGCTTTGTCAGGCCCATGGAGGCCGCCGCGAGGAAGCTGGGCGCGCAAATTCTGTTGCAGCATCGCATGACGAGCATTGTGCGCGAAAATCAGATTTCCGGGCGAGTCCTGGGGATTACGGCGACAAACAACGGAAAAACTTTAAACATCCGCGCGAAAAAAGCGGTCATCATCGGCACGGGCGGCCATAGCAGCAACGTGAATTTCCGCCGGATTTTTGATCCGCGCCTCACGGAAGAGTACCAGACCATGGGCGAGGCCTATTCAACACGAGACGCAAGCGGGGAAATCGCGGGCATGGCCATCGGCGCGTCGCTCTGGGGCGCGTATAACCAGACGGGCGAATTTGGCGAAGCACTTTCAAAAGCGGGAAGAATCGGCAGCCGCGAAGGGTACGTGAATCTTGGGTGGATGCCGGCGAGCCCTGTGTTTTCGCGCGCCGGGGCAACGGGCCTGCGAGTTGCCGACTGGCAGAATGTGATTCTCGTGAACCAGGCGGGCCTGCGTTTCTTCGACGAAACTAAAGGGCAATATCCCACAGCCAACAATTACGGCGCCATCAAGCCTTACGTGGCGGGAAGTTATTTGAACGCGGCAAATATCAAATACGATCCGGCAAATTTTCTGAACGCCGCTCTCGCCGGCACTGGAGAAGCTACCAACGGCGGTGGCCCAATCTGGGCAATTTTTGACGCCGACGCCGCCAAGCGCGAGGCATGGAACACAACTCCTCCCGATGTGGACACGGCAAACGGATTTTTCTTTTCAGGAAACTCAATCGAGGAATTGGCGCAAAATATTGTAAACAAATACCAGCGCAAGCCCATGCCGCCCGCCG
>DATAPT010000556.1:0-4846 GCA_036265065.1 Candidatus Acidiferrales bacterium
ATATTTTGCGTTCTTGTAAACATCCTTCACGGCTTCGAGCGAGCGGCGCAGGCCCAGCACGCTGTTTCTCATAATTTGTCCGGTCGCAAAAGCGTCTCCCGGATTCAGAATATTGCGCATGCGAATCTCGTAGCCGTCGACGCCCACTTTTTCAGCGAGCAGATCCATCGCACCTTCCATCGCGAAGTGAGCTTGATTGCTGCCAAATCCGCGCATGGCCCCGCTCGTTGGATTGTTGGTGTAGACCGCTTTCGATTCGACATCCACGTTTGGCACGCGGTAAGGTCCGCAAGAGTGGCAAGCCTCGCGCAACAAACACTTTGCGCTCGTGCCCGCGTAGCCACCCGCGTCGCCCACGGTTCGCGCGCGCACTGCGAGTAAATTTCCATCCGCGTCTGCTCCCACGGTCAGGTGAATCGTCATTGGATGGCGCTTCACATGATGTTGCGTGGACTGCTTGCGTGTGAGAACCGTTTTCACCGGATGCTGCAAAAGAAACGCGGCCAGCGCCGTCTGCGCCTGAATCGACAATTCTTCTTTCGCACCAAAAGCCCCGCCGCTCGCGGACAAAGCGATTTCAACATCTTCCGTAGGCAAATTCAGAATCGCCGAAATCTGTTGCTGGTCGTGGATTGACCCTTGGCTTTGCGTATGGATTTTTACCCCTTTTCCCTGGGGCAACACGAGGCAAGCCTCAGGCTCCAGAAATGCAGGGTCGATCGCCTGTGTCTCCCAGGTGTGATCGATGATGTGAGTTGCGGAAGCAAGCGCCGCGTCCACGTCGCCGCGCGAGAATGCCGTCGTGCCTACGAGGTTGGGCGCGGGGCGCAGCGTGTCAGGCCCATGAACTTGAATCGCGCCGGGCTTCAACGCTTCAAATGGATCGGTCAGCGGGATCAGAACTTCGTAATCAACCTTCACTTGTTTGGCGGCTTGCTGCGCGTGGAAATCCGTGTCGGCCACAACCATGGCCAGGAAATCGCCCACGCAACAGGTCGTCTCGCCCACTGCGACGAAAATCGGCAGGTCGGGAACCGCGATGCCCGCGCCCCTTTGTCCGAATACATCCGCAGCCGTAAAAATCCGAACGACACCCGTCATTGCGAGAGCTTGCTCAGCATGAATTCCTAAAACTTTTGCGCGGGGATGCTCACTCAGCACCATCGCGCCGTGCAGCATTCCCGGCGCGGTCATGTCATCGACAAAAGCTTTCTCACCCAGCGTCTGATCAAGCCCACCATAACGCAGCGGTGAGCTGCCAATGCCTCCGTTTTTCGTTCCTTTTCCGCCAACGGATCGCGCGAACTCCGGATCGCGGCTCATCCCAAATTCTTCGCCGAAATAGTTATGCCGTCTCGGTTCCGAGCTCGTGAGGTGTTTCCCATTGTTCCAGGCCTCGCCTGCGGTCTGCACCGCATCGAGGATTCGCGAATACCCAGTGCAGCGGCACACATGGGCGTCCAGCGCCTTGGCCACAGCATCGCGATTGCACGCCGTCCCTTGCTGCATCAGCGAGGTTGCCCTCACGACGATTCCCGGAATGCAGAAGCCGCATTGGACGCCGCCCTCCACGACAAATGCTTCGCTCAAAACGCGGCGCATGTCTTCAGGAATGCCTTCGAGCGTCACCACATCGTGTCCCGCCATCTGCTCGGGCTTCCGCAAACAAGCCATTGCAGGGCGACCATCCACCAGGACGGTGCAGCACCCGCAAGTCCCCTCCGGCGCGCATCCGTTCTTGGCCGAAACGATGCCGCATTCCTCCCTGAGCACTTCAAGGAAATTCATGCCCGGTTCGTAGGAACAGGTTGTTCGCTTGCCGTTCAATGTAAAGCTAATGTTTGCCATAAGTTAGTCGGTGTATCCGGGAGGCCGCTTAAGCACCCTACGTGGCCCTTGCCCCTGAAGCTGTACCGCTCATGGGCTCATTTTGTTCAAATTGTGAAAGAAGCAACTCAACCCCACAATACTTAGATGATTCTCAACCCCTTACCGATACGTCAAATTATAAGATTTAATGGCGTCCTGGTGTGAAAGGCTGGGGCAGCGATCCTCTTGATTTCAGACACAATAAGTTCACGGAATGTTAATGCCACGCAAAGAAAATTCGAAAGTGGTTTGTCATGCATGATGTATACTTTCGCGGAACGGGATTCCAATTCCAATTTCAATTTCCTGGCATGCATTACTAACAAAGGGAGCAGTCATGAAGATCAGGAAGTGGGCAGCGATGCTGTCCGTAACAACTGTTGCGTGCTGTGGTATTTCGATAGCCGCGCGGGCACAAAATAAGGCGACTGGCGCTCCACCCGCAGCAATCCACACTTATTCCACGGCTGACATTGCCAGCACCGGTTTTTTTTACGTGGGCGGCCAATACGTAGGAGCGCCCGGCAAAGAAGTGATGGACGGCGCTGAATATGTGGAAGTGATGGTCCCAAAAAAGATTCGCCATCCTTATCCGATCGTATTTTTTCATGGCGCTGGGCAGACGGGAACGGATTGGCTGCAGACTCCCGATGGCCGCCCCGGCTGGGCATACTATTTCACCAAGCTGGGATACACGGTCTACATGGTGGATTTTCCGGCGCGCGGTCGCTCCACTTTCAACCCCAGTTCGGATGGTGACGGGGCGTTGACGATTCGCACGGCGCTGCAGTTGGAGCAAATCTGGACAGACATAGGCGCACAGGGGAACTGGCCGCAAGCTAAGAAATTTTCGCAGTGGCCTGGAGACGGCCCAAACAAAGGCAAAATGGGCGATCCCATATTTGACGACTTCGCTCGAACGCAGGTGCAATTTTTGCAGGGCGGAAAACAGGCCAAATTAAATCTGGATGCTCATGTTGCGCTGCTCGACAAGATCGGGTCTCCCGTTATTTTAATTACTCACTCGCAGGGCGGGGAATTCGGCTGGCAAGTGGCGGATGCGCGGCCAAAGCTGGTGAAAGCCATCATCACTGCGGAGCCTGCGGGCCCGCCAATCAAGAACGTGGACATCGCGAAGATCGCCTACAGCGGGCCAGGAAGTCTGACATGGGGCGTGACTTCGCTGCCGCTTCATTACGATCCTCCTGTGAACGATCCGGCCGAATTGCAGCCCGTGCTGGAAGAAAAATCAGAAGGCCCCGATATTGTTCCGTGCTACCTGCAGAAAGAACCCGCGCACAAACTCGTGAGCTTGAAAGATATTCCAGTGCTCGACGTTTCGACGCAGGCGAGCTACCACCGCGTATTCGATTCCTGCATTGCAAAATGGCTCATGCAGGCAGGCGTAAAAACGGAATACGTGAAATTAGAAGATGTGGGAATCAGGGGGAATGAACACGAATTAATGCTGGATAAAAACAGCGATCAGATCGCCAAGTACTTTGCGGATTGGCTGGAGAAGAACGTGCATTGATTTGGATTTAAGTGGCATAGGCTTCAGCCTGTGCGCTTTTAGGCCTCGCAAGGACTAAGCCCGCACAGGCTGAAGCCTATGCCACAAAAAGGCTACTGCTCTTTGCCCGCCTTTTTCAGATCGTTAAATGTGATGTTGTCTTCGCAAATCATTTCCGTGAGCTTCCAGTCGGGTTCAAGCTCATAGATTCGCTCGCCTTCCCAAGTCTTGGTGTAGGCTTTCGGATCGTCAACCGTTATATGCACGACTAGCGTTTTGAAATTGGGGCGCGAAATGTGCTCGACCACGTGTAACTGATCGGAATGCGGGAGTCCCGCACGGTCCAGCCAGGTTTTGTCGTTGAACGCTACCGAATCGACAACCAGGGTATCGCCCTCCCACCATCCTACGGAATCGCCCATCCACGATGGGTCCAGGTCCTTGGCGTGTTCGTGAGCTCCGGTCGTATAAATTTGCCGGACGAAATGATTGAATTCAAAAAGTTGAACCACTCGCCCCGGGACTTGCAAAATTTCCATCGGGAACGGATGCACATAGATTCGCGGAACTCCAGTAGGGAAGCACCCGATTTCATTTCCGGTCGTGGGATTCACCATGTCCGTCGAATCTACGACGGCGCGCGGGCCCCACGACGGTTTCGTTTTTTCATAAATGGCTTTTCCGAAGGGAGTCATTTCCGGAATATCGCCCGTAAAGGAATAGCTGGCCCACTTGCGAGCGCTGGCGGGCATGTGGCCCTCCCACACTCCTGAGAAATCGGGCGTGCCATCCGCCATTTTCGGAACGGGTTTGGACGCGGCTTCCGATTTTGCCATTGCGGCTTTTTTCGGCGCAGTCTGTGCGCGCATTCCGCTGGAAGAAAACAGAGCGGCCGCAAAAAATAGAATGCTGGGCAGCAAATGATTCCGCATGTCTGGAATTCCTCCTGTTGTTCCAATCTAATTTAAGCTCAGCGCGCCATGAAACATTCAAACCAGGCGTGGAACATGGCACTCACCAATATTCTATAAGCGGCTCAATGTTTCTATTGCCCGGGTTCCGGCGGAGGTCCAAGAGGAATTTCTTCGCCGGTGGACCAGGAAATTTTTCTCAGATTCAGGACTTTCAAGCCGTTTTTCGAGGGAAGCCCCACGACCGTGATCTGGTCGCCGGGCTTTAGCTTTTTGCCATTCCATCCAAAATGCACCAAATGATTCGGCGCCGTCATTTCCACGGCCCACTCTGCCGTCGCGCCTTGATCATCCTTCACTTCGAGCGTGATGAGCGGGTGCGGCTGAATAAATTGAAATTCCTTTACGGTTCCTTTCAAAGTCATGGGGTGGGACGAGTCATAGGCAGAGCCGCCATGATGTGCGAGCGCCGGTCCGGAAATAGCGAACAGGCAAACGGCCAGAAAACCAGAAGTGAGCAGAGCTTTCCTCATCGGATAAATCCTCCCGTTAT
>DATAPT010000557.1:0-3154 GCA_036265065.1 Candidatus Acidiferrales bacterium
GCCTGCAAATTGAGTCTTAACCGCGACCCTTCCCCGATCATTTAATCGGCGACCGGAGTAACGTCACCGTTAAGTAAAAATTACTCCACGGAAAAGGGGTATTGGTGTATAAATGTGCCGTCCCTATCAGCTTTAATTTAATAAATTGGCCTGTCATGGGCTAATTGAGGAGAAGGTATGACCCCCGAGGCCTATTTGCATTTCTTGTCATCGTATTGGTGGATCCTTGTTCTGCTGCTGGTCGTTATTCTGCAGCGGCAGATTCTCAGGCTATTTGGAGTTGTGCTGATTCCACAGAGCAGTGTTGGCATTGTGGATAAGAGGTATGCGCTGGTGGGCAGAAACCGCACGCTTGCGGAAGGACAGATCGTGGCGCTCGATGGCGAAGCGGGCATTCAGGCCGATACGCTGGCCCCGGGATTGCATTTTTTCCTATGGCCCTGGCAATACAGTATTAAGCTGCAGGATTTCCTTGTGGTGCCGCAAGACTGCATTGGAGTGGTCGAAGCGCGCGGCGGAATCCCGCTGACGGAAGGAAGAGTACTCGGGAAGAGGGTCGAGTGCAAAGCGTTTCAAGATGCCAGGGCGTTTCTCGTGGGCGGCGGGCAGCGAGGGCCGCAAATCACCATCATTCCTCCGGGAACTTACCGGATCAATACTTCTGTATTCTCTGTGAACACAGCCAAAGTTTTGGAAATACCGGTAAACGCGGTGGGCGTTGTCACGATCAAGGATGGAAAACCTCTTACGACTGGCGAAATTGCCGGGCCGGAAGTGAAAGACCACAATTCCTTTCAGGATGCGCAGGCTTTTATCGATGCGGGCGGCTACAAAGGATTGCAGGAACAAGTCATGCTGGCGGGCCGCTATTTTATCAACCCGATGTTCGCGACCGTCGAAATTAAGCCCATGACGGCAATCCCGATTGCCAACGTCGGCGTAGTGATTGCCTACGTGGGAGAACCGGGAAAAGATGTGACCGGAGACGCCTTCAAGCACGGCAACATCGTCGGGCGGGGAGAAAAAGGCGTTTGGAACGACCCGCTGGACCCGGGAATGTATCCCATCAATCCATACACGATTCGCGTGGAGCTCGTGCCTACGGCCAACGTCGTTTTGAACTGGGCCGATGGAAAATCCGAGGCGCACAATCTGGACAAAGACCTCTCCACGATTACGGTTCGCTCCTCCGACGGATTCAAATTTAATTTGGACGTCAGCCAGATCATCCACATCCCGCGCTCGGATGCGCCCAAAGTAATTGCGCGATTCGGCAGCATGGTAAATCTGGTTACGCAAGTGTTGGAACCGACCATCGGAAACTATTTCCGGAACGCCGCCCAAAATTCCGATGTGATCGACTTCCTCAAAAACCGCCAGGTTCGGCAAGCGGAGGCCAGAAAATCGATTTCCGACGCTTTGCAGGAATACAACGTGGGAGCGGTGGACACGCTGATCGGAGATATTACGCCGCCGGACGAATTGATGAAGACTTTGACGGATCGAAAAATTGCGGACCAGCGCAAGGTTACTTTCGATTCGCAACGTCTCGCCGAAGATAACCGAAGAGAACTCGAGAAATCAAAAGCGATGGCCGACACGCAAGCCAGCGTGGTGACCGCGGAACGAAGCGTTACGATCGCAGGATTTGCGGCCGACGCCACGATCAAGCAGGCGGAAGGACAAGCGCGAGCCAAAACTGTAAACGCGGAAGCCGACGCCACGGTTGCCAAGGTGACGGGAGAGGCGAATGCCACGGTGACCAAGGTAACGGGAGACGCCGACGCCGGAAAAACACTGGCTGTCGGAACTGCCGAGGCGGACGTCATCAAATTAAAGATCGCGTCGATGACTTCGGATAATTACGCCGTCATTGAGACGGCGAAAGCACTGGCGGCAAGCGGCTTCAAACTCGTTCCCGATATTGTTGCCAGCGGCGATGGCGGCGGGTCGAACTCTTTGATGAATATCTTCCTGGCGCGTTTAATTAAAGATTCAAACGGTGCTTCCAGTCCGAAGACGTAGGGCAAGTTTGTGATTTTGCCGCTGCGTCCACAATTTATGCCCTTTGGCCCAGGGGCAGTCGCCAATTCATAGTTTCTCAGAGATCAGGCGCGTTAACCGCGCCTTTCCTCATATTTGTCTTTTCTTCGGGTAAACAAGTAACCGTAATAGAGGCTGTTGCAGTACATGCAAGAGTAGCGCCGCATAAGAAACAATCTTAAGGCGACGCGCTTGTATTTACTGCCTCCTCTATGACGGTGGACATCGAAACTGCCACACCTCGGGCATTTGCGAATCAGCGACCAGGGTTTCCACATTTTGGATATGTTTACTCAAAATGGAATGACACGTCAACTATTTAGGCGATTATCCTGTAATTGAAGCGATTGTTTTTGAATTTATAAAGACAAAACCAACAATCCCTACTACAAGCCATCTCATAAATGGCTAGTGGCAGATATATAGATTGGGCTTCAGGGCCCAGCGCCCTTGATTTTAACGTCATTAAACGTCGCGGCTGAACAGGTTGCGGAAAAACTAATCCAATCTCTCTTCGATTTAAATTCAAGAAAACAAAGAAAAGCAGATTCCTCGCTTCGCTCGGAAGGACAGAGGATGGTGGATTTTTCCGCAGACTGTGAAGCCGCGACCCACAAAGATTATTTATGAGATAACTGCTAGTGATTATTTTCCCACAAGAGGCTTCACCGAAAGGCGTGACGAAGTCGCAACGATTTTCGCCGGACGCAACTGCTGAGAGAATCGATGGATTTTAAGATCATATGAGGTTAGATTTCTGTCTGACAAAAATCACTCGAAATAACAGATAATATCCGAGAAATTATTCGCGGGCTTACGGGAGCTACACGCATGAAAAGGGTTTCACTTTTTTTTGGAATTGCTTTCATTTTTGCTTTCCTGATGTTTGGCAACAGGACAGCTGTGGCTGCCGATTCAGCCGGTTTGACCGGCATTGTAAGTTCCGATGCGGAAGGGCCGATGGAAGGCGTGCTGGTCAGCGCCACGCGCGTGCCGGGCACAGTGACCACCACGGTCGTGAGCAACGCGCAGGGCCGCTACTCGTTTCCTGCGGGGAGACTCCTCCCCGGAAAATATCGCCTGGCGATCCGGGCCGTGGGTTACGAGACAG
>DATAPT010000558.1:0-1593 GCA_036265065.1 Candidatus Acidiferrales bacterium
CCGTCCGCAACCCGAAACAGAACAAAACAAAAACAACCAAATGCCAAACCACAAAAAGGGGACATTTCTAACGAGGTAAGGATGGGGACATTTTAAAAGAGGTTTGACACGAGGAAATAGCATTGTTGACCATTTTCCCGCCATCCCTTAACCTGTATTCCTGCCTTTCATCGTACTTTATTGAGGCGGACATGCCGTTTTGAAGAATTCGATTTGGCCTTGACTGAACTACACGTGCTTCAAATGATTTATTCCTAATCTAAACAAGACTGGACAAGAAAAAAGACATGCCTGGAATCATTAAGGAAAGATTGTTTACTCCCGGCCCGACGCCGCTGCTGCTTGAAGCGCAAATGCGCGCGTTGACCATGACGCTGCATCACCGCACAGACGCCTTCCGCGCTTTGATGAAAGAGACGCTTGAAGGCCTGAAATATTATTTCAATACGAAAAATGACGTCATCGTATTTTCCAGCTCCGGAACCGGCGCCATGGAAGGATCGATTTCCAACCTGCTTTCTCCCGGCGAGCGCGTGCTGATCGGGACTGCGGGAAAATTCGGCGAACGCTGGGTGGAATTGGCGAAAGCGTACGGCATCGAGTCGGTGGTCGTCGAAGCGCCGTATGGACATCCGGTTCCGGTTGACCAGATGACGAAGCACTTGCAGTCCAGCGGGCCGTTCCGCGCCGTCCTGATTCAGGCGACGGAAAGCTCGACGGGCGTACGCAATGACGTTGAGACGCTGGGCAAAGCTGTCGCGACCATGCCGGACACTTGCTTCGTGGTCGATGCCATTACCGGCACGGGCACCACGGACCTGCGGCCCGACGAGTGGGGAATCGACATCATGATCGGCGGATCGCAGAAAGCGACCATGATTCCGCCGGGCCTGGCGTTTGCGAGCATCAGCGAAAAAGCTCTGAAAACGATCGAAAAATCGAAATTGCCGCGCTATTACTTTGACTACGCCAAGGAGCGCAAGGGCTTGGCCAAGGGCGAATCCAGCTACACGCCGGCGACTTCGTTAATCGTCTGCCTGCATGGTGTATTGAATTACATCAAGCAGTTGGGGCGCGAAAACCTCATTGCCAACGCGGCTTTCCTGGCCGAGGCAACGCGCGAATCGTCCATCGCACTGGGGCTCAGCAATTTTGCGGTCAGTTCACCGGCGAATGCCGTGACTTCGATCAACGCTCCGGCGGGAATCGAATCCACAAAGATTGTGAAGGATTTGTATACACGGTTTGGTGTGATTCTCACTGACGGACAAGGCTCGATGAAGGGGAAAATGTTCCGCATCGCGCACCTGGGCTATTACGATTTCCTGGACCTGGTGTCTGTGCTTGGGGCGCTGGAAGTTTCCTTGCTAAAAGTGGGGCACAAAGTTGAATTGGGCAGTGGTGTACGCGCTGCGCAAAATGTGTTTTTGCGTCATTCGTCTTAAATAATTTAAATCAAATCCGGTTTTGAATTTCTCTGTGGTCTCGGTTTTCCTCTGCGGACTCTGTGTTAAGTCTTGAAATCTTTAAAAGATAAAAGATTTAACACAGAGAACACAGAGAAAAGCGAGAGAGCACCGGAGACTTCTTGAG
>DATAPT010000559.1:0-2875 GCA_036265065.1 Candidatus Acidiferrales bacterium
TCCCTGCACCCCTCCGAACACGAAAAAGCGTTTGGCCAGCATTTTCACGACAACACACTGCAAGCGTGAACTTTTGCAGACGCGCGATTGTAGCAAAGCTCGAATGCCCGGGGAATGGAAACTGCGCTTTTTATCGATTCGGCGTGCCGGATCCGGCAGCGGAGAGTTGTGGGCAGGTGTGGGCTTGCAAAATCAAAAGAAGACAGGCTAAACAGGGCGCTGAAAAAGTACTTTTTGTCATCCCGAGCGAAGCGAGGGATCTGCTTTTCTTCTCGGCTTCGAAGAAACAGTGGATTCCTCGGGCAAACCCCGCCCTTCGGAATGACAGGTGCGAGTTTTTCCGCAGCCCGTAAAGCCTGTCCTACCGGGACTTGTCGCGATACACTACTTCCTGTGTAGGAAGCTTTATTCCCGGAAATTGCATCTCAACAATGAAAACAGTTTCCATGATGATCAGATCAAACTTTTTGTCAGCGGTTTGCGGCCTCTCCATGCTTGTTGCTGCGGCTCCGGCTGCGGTGCGTGCGCAGGGTGCCGGACCAATGCATCCACCGGACTCGACGAAATTTCCGACACCTCCGCCTCCCAGCAAACTGGAAACGCCCGCGCTCTCTCCCGAGGAAATTATTCGCCGGTTCGCGGCGAAGGAAGATGAAATGATTCGCGCGATCCGCGGCTACACGTTTCAGAAAAGCGTTCGCGTCGAGGAGATAGGTCCGGGTAACAAGCCCGCGGGGCAACTGGAAGTCGTCACGCAGCAAAGAATTTCTCCGGAAGGCAAATTGTTTGAGAAGCCCGTCAGCCGCCAGCCCTCCACTTTGCAGCACCTGGATCTGCAGCGTGGAGATTCGGACCTTGTGGCGCAAGCGCCCATGTTTCCGTTGAGCACCGCCATGCTGCCGAAATATGAAATTACTTATGGCGGCAAGCAGCAGCTCGATGACCTGAGCGTTTTTTATTTCACAATAAAGCCACGCGCGTTGGAACGCGCGCACGCTTATTTTTCCGGGGTCGTTTGGGTGGATGAACAGGATTTCGTAATCGTAAAAACCATGGGCAAGTGGGTAACGGAAACCG
The DNA here is from genome assembly GCA_036265065.1 of Candidatus Acidiferrales bacterium. Lineage (GTDB taxonomy): Bacteria > Acidobacteriota > Terriglobia > Acidiferrales > UBA7541 > Palsa-360. Next base: position 1,078 of record DATAPT010000559.1, read on the forward strand.
GGGACGTCACTGCCTCGGATTTACCATTCACCGTTTTTGAAACTTACCGCCAGCAAGTTGGCAAAAATTTATGGTTCCCGGCGTATTCGCGCTCGGACGAAACATTTCAGTCCACCGACGGGAGCGTTCCCATCCGCATTATTATCAAGTGGACTAACTTCACTCAGCAGGCCAGCGCACCCGCCACGGATTCGCCTGCCACGGGGACTCCCCCCGCCAGCCAGACAAATCCATAATCAACTTCGTCAGCGATTAGCGCCAATCATCCATTACGAAAACTTCCGGGCGGTTGTAACCCGCGTCGCCATTCCGTTCCATCGCAACCCCTTGCGCATTCGTGCGAAATCCTGCCTGCAGCATTTCGCGATACGCGTCGACGCGCGCAAGATTCACGCCGGCGACCAATGTATTCGCCCCTCGCAAGCTCGCAAATTCGCGGCACGCATCCAACAGGCGGCGAAAGTGGAGAGCGGCATCCTGCCCACTTTGCACGGCGCCAAATTTGACATAACACTTTCCGCTGCCCGCTTCCGTCTTGGCTCCGACATGGCATACTGCAAATCCGGCTAACTTGCCGCTGTCCCAAGTCAGCACCGTGTCACCTAATTTTTGATTGTCCACAGCGCCAATTTCACGTTCCAGATCAAGCCCGTCATAAATGGAACTCGTAAGTTCCCGGCAAGCCTGCAAACATTCGTGCTTCTCGTCCTCGGCAAGATCGCTGAAGCGCAGCCATTTTCGGCGCCCGGAAGGCGGTTTTTCTTCTACCGAAAGACTCATGAGAGAAGTTAGATACCGCGGCCAGAAACCAAATTTCTGATACAGATTGACGTGTTTCGCGCTGGACGCGAATGTAAAGAGTCCCGCGTGAGTGACGCCCCACGCATCGAATAAATCCATGGTTGGCGCCATTAATTTTTGCGCAATGCCGCGGTCCCAAAGATCGGGCCGAATCGTCAGCGGCCCAAAAAATCCGAAACTCCCCCAACGTGTCGCGAAATTTGTGCCGACCAGGTCTCCGGATAATTCCGCGCCAAACACCGCGGAAGGATCCACGGGCCAACGGGTTCGCACAAAGTCAGCGTCGCCCATGAATTTTGACGGATCCGGCAATCCCAGGAAAGTTCCGAAGGCAAGCCGCATAATCCGGTCCGCATCAGGGAGGTCTTCTTCCCGCAACGAACGGACATTGACCTCTGGCAATTTTTTAAGCGATGTTTGCGCTGCAGAATCCATTTACCTTCCCCCTTATTCAACTTCCGCCTTTGCGGCGGAGTGACGGCCGTTCAGGTTCTTCAGGCGTTTGTTCCTTAGGTTTCTCGCCGGCTGGGGGAGCGGGAGCTTTCGGAGGCTGCAAAATCCACTTAAAACCATTATCGTAATCGACCATCGCCATAGCCAGTTTCGTGTCCGGCGAAGTCACTGCCGGAAAGGCGACCTTCATGAAATTGGAGATGCTCGCGGCATCAGCTTTCTGGCTTCGCCCTTCTGTTGCCAGACTCACGGACTTCGCCAGAATGTCATTCGCGGTGCGGAATTGCGCAAGCCGCCCATCATTTTTCTGCAATAGATCGAGAAATTCGGGCTCGCCGGAAGCACGATTTTCCGGAGGGTAACGAATTTCCATAAACGTTTTTGGTTTACCCTTTTCGGGAGGATAGAGCTGGTTATAGGTAGGCCGCAGAACGCGCGTGCGCCAAATATCATTCCCCAGCAGATCCTGCTGGATGTGGTAATCAATTGTCCACACTTCCGGGCCGTAATCGCGAACATATCCAGCCAGAACAATTCGAATCAG
>DATAPT010000560.1:0-4587 GCA_036265065.1 Candidatus Acidiferrales bacterium
GATGTGGCTGCCTCTGCGCGACAAGAAGTTGAGCAAGTAAAGGAAGTGCAGGAATTTCAGGACGAGGAAAAGCTCGCTGCGATCGGCGTGCACATCAGCCGCTGGGTTACTTCTCATGGTTTTGCGTATAACGTTTCCACCGACCTGCGGTATTTCGATCTGATTGTGCCGTGCGGTATTGTAGGGAAGCGGGCTACATCACTTGAAAAATTGCTGGGGCGAAACGTGGGATTGGCTGAAGTCTCGCCGCGAATTTCCGGCCAGCTTGCGGAATTGTTAGGCCTTCGACTGCGCACGTGCGCGCGCGAAGAACTGGAAGCGGCACTGCGCGCCCATGAAGAAAACGCGATTAGCCTGGAAGCGGCGCAGGCGCATTGAGGGTTTAAGGGTTTTGTGCATTTTGTAGCCCGCGTCTTCAGACGCGGGGGTTTAGATGACGCGAAATCGGAACCCTCGCCTCTGAAGAGGCGAGCTACAGCAGGACTGGCGCTCTGTACTAGATTCTGCAGCCCCTTGAAATTATGGCTACAACTCATCTAACGCGCGCACAGCATCTTGAGCTCTATTATTTTATGCGGCTCAACCGCGAACTTGAGAACCAGATGGTGCGGCTGTTCCGCCAAAACAAAATTGTCGGAGGGCTGTATCCAAGCCTCGGTCAGGAAGCGATTTCCGTTGGCACGGCCTATGCATTAGGCCCCGGCGACTGGATCGCGCCGATGATCCGCAATATCGGTTCCCTCCTCGTGCGCGGTTTTAAGCCGCGCGATGTGATCACGCAACATATGGCGCTCGCCACTTCTCCCACCAAGGGCAAGGACGGCACAAGCCATTTCGGCGATCTGCATTCGCGGCATGTGGTGGCGCCCACTTCCATGCTCGGCGATTTAATTCCCGTAATGGCGGGCATCGCGATGGCGGGGCGATATCTTGGGCAAAATATCGTGACCATGACGTGGATCGGCGATGGCGGCACATCCACCGGAGTGTTTCACGAAGGCTTGAATCTCGCGGCGGTGCAGAAGGCCCCGTTTGTTCTGATCGTGGAAAATAACCAGTGGGCGTACTCGACGCCGACGGATAAACAATCCGCGCTGTGTGATCTCGCCGACCGCGCCAAGGCCTACGGCGTGAAGAGTTCCATCGTGGATGGCAACGATGTGCTGGCCGTCGAGCGCACCACGCGCGAAGCCGTTGCTTATGCGCGCGCTGGAAACGGTCCGGTGCTGATTGAGGCAAAGACCATGCGCATGCTGGGACACGCGCAGCACGATGCCGCGGAATACGTGCCCAAGGCGCTGCTTGCTTCCTGGAAACAACGCGATCCGCTGGACAGGTTTGAAAAATTACTGACTGAAAAAAAAATGTGGGACGCCAAAACGAAAAAGGAAATCGACGAGCGCATTGCGCGCGAAGTTCGCGAGGATGTGGAATTCGCGGAAAACTCGCCGGTTCCCGCACCCGAATCGGCCGAAGAAGGCGTTTACTGCGAAGGTTGCCACGCGATTGCAGCGGAGTGGAAGCGGCCCAAGGAAGAAGTGATGCCGCCGCGCTCCAGCGTAAAAGCCGAATGGCCGTTGAAATCAATTGCGGGAAATGGAACGCGCCCGGCCGCTGCAAGAAAGCCCGCAATAAAAACTAAGCCGGCAAAAAGACCTGCACGCTCCGTGGTCCGCGCAAAGGCGGGCCGCTGAACATGGCCGAAACCACTTATCTTGAAGCCATCCGCCAGGCGATGTCCGAGGAAATGGATCGCGATCCCGCGGTCGTCCTGATCGGCGAGGACGTCGGCGTGTATGGCGGCGCATTTAAAACTTCAGAAGGGTTGCTGGCACGATTCGGTTGGGAGCGCGTGATCGACACGCCCATCAGCGAATCTGCCATCGTGGGCGCGGCGGTTGGCATGAGCTACGCGGGATTGCGGCCCATTGCCGAGATGCAATTTATTGACTTTATCGCCTGCGCCTTCAACATGATTACCAACTACGCCGCGAAATCGCATTACCGCTGGGGCGCGCCCGTGCCGATCGTCTTGCGCGGCCCGTGCGGCGGCGGCGTGCATGGCGGGATGTTCCACTCGGCGAATCCCGAAATGTATTTTGTGCACACGCCGGGGCTTAAGGTGGTTTGTCCGTCAACCGCCTATGACGCCAAGGGACTTTTGAAATCCGCAATTCGTGACAACAACCCCGTTCTTTTTTTCGAACATAAATATTTATATCGTAGAATTAAGGAAGAACTGCCGTCGGACGATTTTACGGTGCCGATTGGAAAAGCGGTGGTGCGGCGGGAAGGGCGCGACCTCACCATTGTCAGCTACGCGGCCATGATGCACACTTCGCTTGAAGCGGCGGCGGAACTGGCGAAGGAAGGGATCGAGGCGGAAGTAATCGATTTGCGGACGCTCCTCCCGCTCGATAGCGAAACGATTCTGGCTTCCGTGCGCAAGACGAACAAATTGCTCGTGGTGCATGAGGATACGCGCACGGGCGGCATCGCTGGAGAAATTGCCGCGATCGTCACGGAAAAAGCGTTTGAAGACCTGGATGGGCCGATCCGCCGCGTGACGTCCATCGATACGCCGGTGCCGTACGCTCCGGGGCTCGAAGAATACTTTATGCCCAATACCGCCAAGGTGGTCCGGGCGGCGCGCGAGTTGGCAAAGTATTGAAGAATCAGTGATTGGTGAATCGTGATTTGTGATTCGTGAAAGTTTTGACGGAAACTGTTTATCTGCAGGTGCACTCCAATCAGCTTTCTGGCAGGTTTATTTGTGAGCCTTGGCATTTGATTGTAAAATCTTTCCTTCTCTTGAATTCATACGAGCGAAGCGGGAAGCGCGGTTTACGGAACACGAGTTACGAATCACGAATCACTAATCACATACAGATATTCACGAAAAGAGGAGAATCATGGCCGTTGACGTCATTATGCCCCAGATGGGGGAAAGCATCTTCGAAGGAACGATCACCAGGTGGCTCAAGAAGCCGGGCGACCGGGTGGAACGCGATGAGCCGCTGTTCGAAATTTCGACCGATAAGGTCGATGCCGAGATTCCGGCTCCTTCCGCGGGAGTGTTGAAGGAGATTAAGGTCACCGAAGGCAAGACGGTACCGATTCAAACGGTGGTCGCGGTGATTGATGCGGCGGGATCGGAAGCGGCCGTGCCTGCTGCTCCAACGCCTGCACCCGCGCCCAAAGCTGCGGCCCCAGCGCCTCAGGCAGCGGCCCCGGCACCCCAAGCACCTCCGACACCTGCCACGGCTGCTGCAGCCCCGCAATCGGCCAGCGCGGCTCCCGTAGCGCCCGCCGTACGCGCCAATGGGCAAAAGATTCGCAGCTCGCCTCTCGTTCGCAAAATTGCCAAGGAACACAATGTGGACCTCGCCTCCATGGAAGGCAGCGGAGCGGGCGGGCGAATCAGCAAGAAAGATATTCTCGAAGCGGTGGAAACCGGGGGTCCGAAGCCTGCCGTTGCAGCCGCAGCTCCTTCCTACACTCCACTGGCCGTCGAGGCACCACAGGCCGCACCCGCGCCGCCGCCGTCCACGGGGGGAACAACGGTCCACCCGCTGCTCGAAAACGCCGTGCCGCGCGAACGCATTTACTTCGGCAAGTACGAAGCGCAGCCGATGAGCATGATGCGCCAGCGCATTGCCGAGCACATGGTGGCCTCGAAGCATGTTTCGCCGCACGTGTATTCGATCGATGAGGCGGACATGACGCGCATCGCTAAAATTCGCGAGCGTTCGAAAGCCGCATTCGAAACGAGGTATGGGACGAAGCTGACCTACATGCCGTTCTTCGTGCGCGCTTGCGTCGAAGCATTGCGAGCGTTCCCCACGGTCAACGCGTCCTGCGACGGGAATACGGTGGTGCTGCATCGCGAGATCAACGTGGCCATCGCCGTGGCGCTCGATTGGGGTCTAATTGTGCCGGTGCTGAAAAATGCCGAGGAGAAAAATTTCCTGGGACTTGCGCGCGGCATGAACGATCTGGCGGAACGCGCACGCGCCAAAAAGCTGAAGCCCGAAGAAGTTCAGGAAGGCACTTTTTCCATTACCAATCCCGGCGTGTACGGCGGGTTGATGGGATTGCCGGTGATCAACCAGCCGAACGTTGCCATTCTCGGAATCGGCGCGATTCAGAAGCGTCCGATGGTGATTGACGATGCCATCGCCGTGCGCTCCATGGTTTATTTGACGCTGTCCTACGATCATCGCGTGGTCGACGGAGCGGTGGCGCACCAGTTTGTGGGCAAAGTGAAATCGTTCCTGGAATCGTGGAACGAGGACATTTTGTGAAAAGCGGTGACTAGTGATTGGTGACTAGTGACTGGTGAAAAAAGGCGGCCAATTTCCAAATTAGTGGAAATTGGCCACTTTATTTTCGTCCCATTTTTGTACGAAGTCAGGCCCAAAGGAACAAATAGCCCTTGACACGCATGCATGTACGCAGATTACTCACCAGTCACCAGTCACCAGTCACCAGTCACCAGTCACCAGTCACCAGTCACCAGTCACCAGTCACCAGTCACCAGTCACCAGTCACCAGTCACCAGTCACCAGTCACCAGTCACCAGTCACC
>DATAPT010000561.1:0-3773 GCA_036265065.1 Candidatus Acidiferrales bacterium
CGAGGGCGGCATGTGCGTTTGGGTCGAACTGCCGCCGGGATTTGATTCGAACGAATTGCTCATTCACGTGCGCGAGCGCGGCGTCATCTTTGCTCCCGGACGCTATTTCTATTTCCAGAATCCGCAGCCGAACACATTGCGGCTCGGGTTCGCGGGAGTGAACGAGAAGGAAGTCGCGAAGGGGATTGCGATAATGGCAGATGTGCTGCGCAACGAAATGCGCAAGCGGCAACGTGGCGCGCGGCGCGCGGAAGCGCCAAGAGTCGCGCTCGTGTGACGCGGGTTTAGTGGCGCGGGCTTCAGCCTGCGGGGGTTAGGACTTGCAAAAAATTAAGCACTTGAAAGTTTGGCCTTTGCTAGTCCCAAACCCCGCAGGCTGAAGCCCGCGCCACTAAAACCCGCGCCACTAAAACCAGAATCAGTGGCTTTGCAGAGGAATATAAGGAGTCTATGAAACTCGATCCCAAATCGGATAACCCGTGTTTCGGGTGTGGCGGGGCGAACGCTCGCGGCATGAAGCTGGCGTTCGAGCAGGATGACGAGCGGCAGCGCATCGTGGGCCGTCTTCGGCTGGGTGCAGAATATCAGGGCGGATCGGGCTATCTTCATGGCGGGATCATTGCCTTGCTGTTGGACGAAGCGATGGGCAAGGCGGCGCGCTTTCATTCGGAGCATGCGGTTACAGCTGAGCTGCGCGTTGAATACAAGCGGCCGATTCCTACGGACTCGGAAATCGTGGTTGAGGGATTTGTGACGCGCCGCGAGGGCCGTCAGTTGTATCATGAAGGGGAGATTCGGGACGTTGATGGAAAATTGTTCGCCCGTGGTGAAGGGCGATTCGTGATTATCGATCGGGAAAAATACAGGACTCGGCGACTGGCGGGCAGGGAATAGGACGCCGAGGCCGATGGCGGGATCGAAATTCAGAAATTAGCGCGCGGAAAAATTGAACGAGGAGAATAGGAATGACAGCAACGACGAGTAACAACGGAAATTACGGCACGGACCAGTGGCGCGTCAAGGTTGGCCTCGCTGAGATGCTCAAGGGCGGCGTGATTATGGATGTCACGAATGCCGAGCAGGCGAAAATTGCCGAGAACGCCGGAGCTTGCGCCGTGATGGCACTGGAGCGCGTGCCGTCCGATATCCGCAAAGAAGGCGGAGTGGCGCGCATGGCTGCACCGAAAATTATTCGCGAGATTATGAATACCGTAAGCATTCCGGTGATGGCCAAATGCCGCATCGGACATTTCGCCGAAGCCTACGTGCTTCAGGCACTTGAAGTGGATTTCATCGACGAGAGCGAAGTGCTGACTCCTGCCGACGAAGAAAACCATGTCTGGAAGCACGATTACAAGGTGCCGTTTGTGTGCGGCGCGCGCAATTTGGGCGAAGCGCTTCGGCGCATTGCCGAGGGCGCGGCGATGATTCGCACCAAGGGCGAAGCGGGTTCGGGCAACATTGTCGAAGCCGTTCGACACATGCGGACGATTACATCCGAGATGCGCCGTCTGACCACTTTGCGCGGCGATGAATTTATGCGCATTGCGAAGGAGCTTGGCGCGCCCATTGATTTGGTGCACCAGGTTGCCAGCACCGGAAAATTGCCTGTGCCGAATTTTTCGGCAGGCGGAATTGCTACTCCGGCCGATGCCGCGCTGGTGCGTCATCTGGGCGCGGAAGCGGTCTTTGTCGGATCGGGAATTTTCAAATCGAGCGATCCGGAATTGCGCGCGAAGGCCATCGTAAAAGCGACCACACATTATCAGGATGCGAAGGCCGTTCTTGAAGCCTCGGAAGTATTGGGCGAGGCGATGAAGGGCCTGGATATTCGCCAGATCGAAGAAAAAGATCTGCTGCAAACGCGCGGTTGGTAGGCGGACTTCTGAATTAAACCTAATCCGGACGGCATTTGTGGCGCCGGCATCTTGCCGGCGCCACAAAAAACCGTCACCTAAAAATGTGGACATGTCGATGAAGATTGGGATTCTGGCAGTTCAAGGAGATTTTGAGGCGCATGCGGCGACGCTCGCGGGTCTGGGCGTGGATTATGTTTTTGTGCGTATGCCGGGCGATATGGAAGGCGTGGACGCGGTCATCCTTCCGGGAGGCGAAAGCACGACGCAATGGAAATTCCTGGTGGAAGAAGGTCTCGATAAGAGCCTCGCTGAACATGCCGCAAAGGGCGGCGCGATTTTTGGTACTTGCGCAGGCGCCATTTTACTTGCGCGCGACGTGCAGAACCCGAGGCAGGAATCGCTGGGGCTGGCCGACATCAGCGTGATCCGCAACGGGTACGGGCGCCAGCTTGCCAGCGAAGTGCGACAGGGCGCCACGGAAATTTCCGGCGAGCCAATTGAAATGGTTTTCATCCGCGCGCCGATCATCGAGCGCGTTGGTCCCGATACGCAGGTGCTTGCAAAATCAGAGGGACAGCCTGTGCTGATCCGGCAAAAGCAAATACTTATTGCGACATTTCATCCGGAACTTTCAAAAGACACTGCCGTGCACCAATATTTTGTTGATATGGTGCGCGATGGAAAAACTGCCGCGGCAAATAATAATCCACGGATGAATCTCGCGGGTTCCGGCAAGAACATTTAATTCGCCAGCCAAATTGAATTGGCTATTCGTGGCATAGGCTTCAGCCTGTGCGCCTTTAATTTTTGCAAGGCCTAAACCCGCACAGGCTGAAGCCTATGCCACATAAACCTCTGCTTGAGCAGCGAATTAATCCGTGTCATTCTGCTTTGTTGGAAGCCAGCCCAGAAAGATGAGAGATGGTCGCGCGCACGAAAGTATTATTTCTTTGTATTGGGAATGCCTGCCGCAGCCAGATGGCGGAAGCGATTGCGAAACACATGGCGTCTGACGTGATCGAGGCGTGGAGCGCGGGGCTCGTGCCGTTTGGCGAAATTCCGTCCACTACGCTGAGCGTGTTGGAAGAACGCGGTATTTCCGTCAAAGGGCAAAGTTCCAAGCCGCTGCGTCCGGCGGATTTATCCGCCGCGGATATTGTGGTGAACATGACGGGGCGCCCCGGGAATTCGATTTTCACGGAACCCGTGGCGGCGATCGAGGATTGGGATGTTGGCGATCCGTATGGATTCAATCTCGCAGTGTATCGAGGGATTTGCGATCAGATCGAAACACGGGTGGAAGATTTGGCGAAGCGCCTGCGTGAGAAAGCATCATCGGCGCACGCGGGTTAGAATTTTCGCGAGCAGTTGGCTTAAATTTTAAATAGGGAGATGCATGAGGCGGGAAAAAACTAGCGTATCGCGCGAAGATTACCTGAAGGCCATCTGGGAAATGGTTCAGGAAGGGCAATCGCCCATCAGCGCCCGGCTGGCTGAGGAATTGGGCGTTACGCCACCCGCGGTGACGGCGGCGCTGAAGCGGCTGACGCGCGATGGAATGCTCAGCGTGCGGCGTGACGGGCACATCGCTCTCACGCGCAAGGGCAGCAGCCTCGCTGACCGGCTCGCCATGCGCCACCAGCTTGCGGAGAAGTTGCTCACCGAAGTGATTGGCCTCGATTGGACGCGCGCGCACGACGAAGCGGAGCTGCTCGAACACGGAATTTCGCCGGAAGTGGAAAAATTGCTGCTGGCGCGTTTTGGCGCGGAGGGATTTTGCCCGCACGGCGTGCCGCTGCAGGGCGGCCTCGCAAAATTGCGGCGAAAGTACAGCGCCGTGCCGCTCGCCGATGTGGAGACAGGCCTCACTGTTGAGGTTCTGTGCGTGTATGAAAAAGATCCGGAATTTTTGAA
>DATAPT010000562.1:0-2606 GCA_036265065.1 Candidatus Acidiferrales bacterium
TCTCGGGGACAGGTCTAGAGCCCCTATTTCCGGTGTGGGGAGAACCGACTCAGAGGCTGGCGCACAGAATGGTTGACTCTGGCCTGAAGGCCATCCTCACCTGTGTTGACACACGGAAACTCAGCTCTAATTTTGCCGGCCGCAAATTCGATCAGGATCTCTTAGCCAGTTTGCCGAGCGGAATCGACCCATGCGGCGAAAATGGAGAGTTCCATTCCTTCGTGTATGGGGGTCCGATGTTCTCTGACGAAATCGAGGTGATACCCGGGGAGATCGTGGTCCGAGACCACTTTGCGTTTGCCGATTTGATTTCTGCCAACTCGACGATCCCAATTGGTTCAGCGGCCATGTGATGGGTCAGGATCGGACGAGAGCAGGTTGCGTGTCGGTCAACTTGTACTCCAACTCGGATTTCTTTCGCCCGCGACTTGCGCCATTGCCGTTCGAAGAATGAACCGGCATCGGCGCAGCGGAGTTGATGCCCTGATACTTATTGCGCGCGGCAACCAATTTTTCGATTTCAGAGCCCTCGAGCAATTGCTGGCGGCCGAGTATGTGCGTGACCAGCGCAATCTGCGCGAAGTGTTCAACCGTTTCCATTTTCATGTAAGCCGATCGCAGATCAGAGCCGTAGGTGACCACGCCGTGATTCGCCATCAGGATAGCGTCATATTGCGGGACTAGAGGCTCCAAGGTGCGGGCAAGTTCCGGTGTTCCCGGAGTACCGTAGGGGGCAAGCGGAATCTGGCCAAGTCCGATCACGACTTCGCAGGCGAGGGGTTGATCGAGCGCAATGCCGGCGGCGGCAAATCCAGTCGCGGTTCGAGGATGCGCGTGGACGATCCCGTTGACGTCAGGGCGCATGCGGTAGATCAGCAGGTGCATTCCAATTTCGCTGGTGACCTGGCGACGGCCCTTCAATTTGCGGCCAGTCATATCCACGATGACGAGGTCCGCTGTCTTCATCCCGCCTTTCGACATCGCGGTAGGAGTGACCAGGACTTCGTTTTTGCTGAGCCGTATGGACAAATTGCCGTCGCACGCAGCAATGTAGCCGCGCTGGTGCAACATTTTGCCTATTTTGACAATCTCGGAGCGTGACTGAAGTTGGCTGGGCATCCCCAAAAGTTAGCAGCCCGCGTATGTTAGCGCAGGTTCCAAGGGGAAACAATCGGAATTTCTGTCAAGTATGCAAATTTCGAGGCTCGATTTGACGAGCGACAGTGAAATCAACCACAGAGGACACGGAGTTTCACAGAGGAAGACACGGAGGTTTGAGCGGGTGCTACATTCCTCTGTGGATTTCCTCGGTGTACCTTTGAGCTCTCTGTGGTGAGCCTTTGATCTGGTAGGGCGCCTCACCAACCGCCCGGCCCGCTCGGTTCTTATAATGCAAGGGTGCTGGTTTCAGAATTTGATTATCACCTTCCGGATGAGTTGATTGCCCAGGAGCCGCTTGCGGACCGGGCTGCTTCGCGAATACTGCGGCTGGACCGCAATTCGGGTGAGATCCTTGATGCGGGCTTTCTAGATTTCCCCGGCCTGTTGCGCCCCGACGACCTGGTGGTGTTTAACAATACTCGGGTTTTTCCGGCCCGGTTATATGGACGGCGAAGCGGGATAAAAGCCCAGCCGCTCAGCCCAGCCAATCCGGGGTCGCGCGATTTTCTGCAAGGACGCGTAGAGGTGTTGCTCATTAAGCAAATTTCGCAGCAGCCGAACCAGTGGGAATGCCTGGTGCGCCCAGGGCGGAAGATCGGGGTGGGAGAGAAGCTTTATTTCGGCGAACATCAGGAACTGGTGGCAGAAGTTCTACAGCGAGGCCAGTTCGGCGAACGGAGAATTCGCTTCGCGCCGGTGACAAATTTCTTCGAGCTACTAGACAGGCTTGGACACGTGCCGCTGCCACCCTACATTTCGCGCGAGGATCGTGGAACTGATCGCGACCGCTACCAGACTGTCTATGCGCGAGAATGGGGATCGGTAGCAGCGCCCACCGCAGGGCTGCACTTCACATCGGAGATTTTGACGCATATAAAGCGGCAAGGAGTCGAGATCGCGGAGATCACCTTGCACGTTGGCCTGGGCACGTTCCAGCCTGTGCGCGCGGAAAAAATCGAAGAGCACAAGCTGCACTCAGAAAGTTACACTATCTCTGCAGACGCAGCGGAAAAGATAAACCGGGCTTTGAGTGAATCACGCCGAGTGATTGCGGTGGGAACTACGACGATGCGGGCCCTGGAATTCGCGGCGAAGAACGGTGGCCGGATTCAGGCGGCCTCGGGCGAAGCTAACCTGTTCATTTATCCGGGGTTCGATTTTCGCGTCGTAAGTGCGATGCTGACCAACTTCCATCTCCCGCAATCGACGCTGTTAATGCTGGTCTGCGCCTTCGGCGGCAAAGCGAATGTGCTACGTGCATATCGGCACGCAGTTGGCGACCGGTATCGGTTTTATTCCTATGGCGATTGTATGTTCGTGGAGTAAAGCTGGATCGCGTGGCGGCTATACTGTGAGGTAGCGGGAGTTGATTCATGAACACTCAAGTTATTCCTAAGCAGCTTTCCATTCAGAATTTCGTCTCTGAGTTGCATAAATTTCCGAAA
>DATAPT010000563.1:0-4079 GCA_036265065.1 Candidatus Acidiferrales bacterium
ACTCCACGGTGTTCGGACCATCCTCATAGCCTTCCGCGGCGACAAAAAACTTTTCGAGCGTCGGCTTGTCATACTTGCCGGAGGAAATAATTTCGGCGAGCGAATGTACAGGGACGTGGACACCTTGAGCCTTTAGATAGCCATTTATGGCTGTCTTGAACTCAAAATCATTCAGGCGGTAGTTCGACGTCACTCGGTCCGTATCCAATAAGGGATCTTCCACGGGAACGATCACGGCTCCCTGCGCCTTCATGGCTTCGATGGCCTTGGCCATGACCTTATTCACTTCGTCGTATTCGGGGCCTTTCCCAAATAAATTGGTGATCACTCCAAGGCGTGCGCCCTTCAATCCATTTTTAAGGTATGCGGTGTAAGTTTTTGGAATGTTGCCAACGCTCAGCGATGTCACTGGATCATTTGGATCGTATCCTGCCATCACGTCCAGCATCCGCGCAGCATCCGAAACATTGCGCGTAATCGGGCCAATCGTGTCCTGCGTGAAAGACACCGGCACGATCCCGTCGCGGCTAATCAATCCCATCGACGGGCGCAATCCCACCAAATTGTTTGCCGAGGCAGGCGAGCGAATAGAACCGCCCGTATCCGAACCCGTGCCCGCTGCCGCGAAATTTGCTGCAACTGCGGCACCAGTGCCGCCCGATGACCCACCAGGAGTTCGCGTGAGGTCGTAGGGATTTTTCACCTGCCCGCCGAGAGAACTGACCGAGATGCCACCGCTCGCGAACTCCTGCAGATTGGTCTTGCCCAGAATGAGCGCGCCCGCATCGCGCAATTTCTTAACCGCGAAAGCATCCTTGTCCGGTTGCGCGCCTTTGAGCGTGAGAGCTCCGGCAGTCGTGGGCATGTCTGCGGTATCGAAATTATCTTTCAGAACGATGGGAATGCACTCGAGTGATTTCATTTTTCCGGTGCGCTTGATTTCCTGGTCCATGGCATCGGCTTGCTGCAACACGCGAGGATTTATATACAGCATGGCATTAATTTTCGGACCGGCCTGGTCATAGGCTTGAATGCGTTTCAAATATTGATCCGCGAGTTCGTGGCATGTGATCTTTCCATCGTGCAGCGCTTGGTGAATGTCCGCGATGGAGGTCTCCGTCACTTGAAACGATTGAGCGGACGCATGTCCTGCCCAAAATAAAAACGAAATAAAAAGCCCGGCAAAAACGGAAACCCTGATTCGAAACATTCATTCCTCCGTGGGATGGCAATCATTCATGCATTTCTGGCGGCTGTTTTAGTGCATCTCAAGGTCCGAATATTCAGGGTGATCCGCCACGAATCGCCGCACATTCGGACACACGATATCGACTTTGAGATTGTGTTCCCGTGCATACCGTAAAGCATTCTCTGCAAGAGCCGTGGCAAGACCCAAATGCCGCAACTCTTCAGGAACTTCCGTGTGAATCAATTCCAGGATATTCCCCGCCAAACTGTATTCGAGATAGGCAACTCGCCCGCTCTGTTCGATTTCAAATCGACCGCTGGTCACCAGCTGCAATGGCAATGACTTTCGATGAAAAATATTCCACACGAAAATAACACCCTTTTTACTGAACCGCGTACCGCCGTCGTTCAAGCTCGACGAATATTTTGCGCGCGCATATGGTCCGAGACCGCGGTTTCGGGTGGAAATAACTCCGTGGCGGTTAGAATTGCGATCGAGTTTCTTACTCCCTCCCGCCAACGCGATCTAACGCTCGATATTAGCAGCATGAATCCCGCATTTTGTAGCCCTCTTCCAATGCAAATACGGAGCTATAGTTCCCCAGAATCCGAGCCGGAATTTGTAAGAATGCACTTTTACATGATTAGGATTATACTTCCCGCATGGCATCTTTAGGCCATGGATCGGTGTTCCGTTTTAAGACCGAGGACGTTCGCCTTGTCGTCGGCAGCATTTCCGGTATGGTTGGCACGAGGCATTCGCCCAAGAAAGTCGAACTGCTCAACCGGCAAATCCTGAAATTATCCCAAACTGATGTTTTACAACCGTTTCCTAAAGGCGATCACTTCGCCGCATGGGAGCAACCGAAACCATCGCCACTGCACGCCGAGCTTCGCTCCGGACGCTTCAATCGTTAGCTTAAAAGAGCTAGCGCGCATAATTTAGGGCCGCGCGTTCTCGCCGCACTGCATAGCACCAATACTTGAAATTCAAAGGAGACATCATGGCAACTTCAAAAGTCGCAATAGCGCCCATGAAGGCGGCGCAAATTTCCAGACCGGGAGGAGATTTCGAGATTGTTGAGCGTGAGATTCCCAATCCGGGTGCGGGACAGGTGCGCATCAAGGTCCAGGCTTGTGGTGTTTGCCACAGTGACGTGATCACGAAAGAAGGTGGCTTACCCGGCATTCAATATCCCCGCGTCCCGGGGCACGAAGTCGCAGGCGTCATTGACGAACTCGGCGCCGGAGTGACCGCGTGGAAAAAGGGACAGCGAGTCGGTGTCGGTTGGCATGGCGGTCATGACGGCACATGCCTGCAGTGCCGGCGCGGAGATTTTCGCAATTGCATTAATGAAAAAATTGCGGGTATCAGTTATGACGGCGGATACCAGCAATACATGGTGGCGCCGGTAGAGGCGCTGGCGGCGATCCCGGAAAAATTAAGCGATGTGGATGCCGCGCCACTGCTCTGCGCCGGAATCACCACCTACAATGCGCTGCGGCACAGCGGCGCCATGCCCGGAGACTTGGTGGCGGTGCTGGGCGTCGGCGGCCTGGGCCATCTGGGGATTCAATTCGCAAACAAGTTTGGATATAAGGTCGTGGCCATTGGGCGCGGATCCGAGAACGAGGCGCTTGCAAAGAAACTTGGAGCGACCTTGTACATCAACAGCCAGGCGGGAAGCGCCGCAGAGGAATTGAAAAAAATGGGAGGCGCACAGGTCATTCTCGCAACCGCCCCCAGTTCTAAAGCAATGTCCGAACTGATCGACGGACTGGGACCGAACGGGAAACTCATGGTCATAGGCGCGACGTTTGATCCCATTGAGGTCACGCCGGTGCAACTCATTTTCGGAAGTCGAACCATTCAAGGTTGGGCCGCGGGAACTCCAGCCGACTCCGAGGACACGATGCGTTTCGCTGAACTGAGCGGCGTGCGCCCCATGATTGAAACGTATCCACTTGAAAAAGCGGCCGAAGCTTATGCGCGAATGATGAGCGGCAACGCACAGTTCCGCGTCGTTCTGACCATGTAAAGATCGCCAGGAGAGAGTTCGGGAAACTGATCGGTCGCAAGCGCATAGGCTGGCGTTGCCAGATAAAGTCTTGTGTGTTTGCGCGTCGCTCCAATCCATTCCAAAGCGGAGGAGAAAATGAAGTATGTCTCACCGCAGCTCCGGCTCAGACTCTGGCGTCATCGAAGAAATAACGCGACTTGACGAGTCACATATTCCAATTCCGCATAAGCATTTATCTTCCTACCAAATGAAAGGCCCAAGATGAATGGTCAACAAAAGAAGGAGCAATATCCTAAAGCGCGGGATCAAGATATCCGCGCAGCATTGGTTCAGCATTGGGCGGCGTCCGATGCCAACGATTTTGAAGCGGAACACCTCATCTATCACGAGGACGCGGTGCTGGAATACCCGCAGTCAGGCGAGCGAACCCGCGGTCGAGGCAACATACAAGGCCAACGCGCTAGTCAGCCCAGCAAAAAGCGGTTCACTGTTCGGCGAATCTTGGGCGGCGGTGAACTTTGGGTCACCGAATACGTCGTGACCTACGACGGCAAGCCGTCCTACACCGTAAGCATCATGGAGGTCAGAGACGGCAAAGTTGCACGGGAAACACAATACTTTGCGGATCCATTCGTGGCTCCCGCATCGCGCGCTCAATGGGTAGAACGGATGGACACATAATCTCGATGTTCGGGAATTCGCTTACGACACCGCATTTGCGGTTTACCGCATAGTTGTCGACATGGAGGGACCGGAGATGGATTGGAAACGGTTAGTCCAGTTCGCGCTGCTGGGCAACAGTGATTTGGAACAATATGCCATCCTGCTGATACGTGTTTCGCTTGGTCTTTTTTTCGCCATCTCCGGAGC
>DATAPT010000564.1:0-2875 GCA_036265065.1 Candidatus Acidiferrales bacterium
GGATTGCCGTACAGAATACAAATTAAATTCCAACTCTCACCGCTTGGTCGGCGAGACGTTGCAGAGATTCTAAATACGGAGCCCGCGCAATCCCCTTCTCCGTCACAATTGCAGTCACGTATTTGGACGGGGTAACGTCGAAGGCCGGATTTTCAATCGAGACTCCCTCAGGCGTGACTTGCTTGCCGGCAAAATGCGTCACCTCGCGAGAATTACGCTGCTCGATGGGAATCTTGCTGCCGTCAGCTGTTTCGAAGTCAATCGTCGAAAGAGGAGCGGCCACATAAAAAGGAATGTTATGTTCCTTGGCCAGAACCGCAACCGTGTAAGTGCCGATCTTATTCGCGACATCGCCGTTCGCGGCGATCCGGTCAGCGCCCACAACAATCGCTCCGATCTTGCCCTTACTCATCATTGCGCCGGCCATGTTGTCGGAGATGACTGTGGTAGGAATGCCATCCTTCATCAACTCCCACGCAGTCAGACGTGAACCCTGCAGAAACGGGCGGGTCTCGTCGGCATAAACGTGGATCTTCTTCCCCTGTTCAATCGCAGCGCGGATGACACCGAGAGCGGTTCCGTATCCGCAAGTGGCCAGCGCGCCAGCGTTACAGTGAGTCAACACGCCTCCGCTCGCGGGCATGAGAGTGGCGCCAAATCTTCCCATCGCCTGGTTCGCCGCGATATCCTCGGCATGCATGCGTTGCGCCTCTTCAATCAAAGCTTGCCGGAGCTGCGGCAGAGGGCGCACGCGCAGCAAATCGAATTTGTCGCGCATCCGGCCAATCGCCCAGAACAAATTCACAGCCGTGGGACGAGTCTTGCCGATTACATCGCAAACCCGATCGAATTCTGATCTCAGTTCGCCAACCGTTTCGGCCTTCGCGTTCTTCACGCCAAGAGCTATTCCCATCGCGGCGGCAACGCCTATGGCGGGAGCGCCGCGCACGACCATGTTGCGGATAACGTCCGCTACCTGGTCTGCGGTCCTGCAGGTGACGTAGGTTTCTTCCGTAGGAAGTTTGGTTTGGTCAATGAAGCGTACGCCGGAGTCAGTCCATTCAAGAGTTTGAATCATAAGGTCTAGTCGTTGGTCGTTCGTCGTGGAAAAAATCCAAGCCGTTTTAAGCCTTGTGTTCTGCGCAGCGGTTTCGCGGATAGTGGACAACTGCCGTCCTGCCGCAAATCTCGCATCCTGCCTGTGCTACCGCATGCGCCGGAATTCCCGGAGAAGTCTCGTCAATCTGTAGCACATGTTCTTTCCGCACATCCTGGGCGGTGAAGATAGAAACGAATGGTGCTGGTGCAGCCGCCTTCTCAACACCAGGACGCCCACCGGCTTCCTCGCGTTCAACCAGGCACATCGCGCCTACTACCTCGAATCCAAACTCGCGTGCCGCTTCAATCGCCTGCACCGTCGATGCTCCTGTCGTGCACACATCGTCGACAATCACGACTCTGGCGCCTTTTTTGCGGAAGCCCTCAATCCGCTGCCCGGTTCCGTGCTGCTTCTCCGCTTTACGCACCAGGAATCCGTGTAGTTCGCCGCTGGTGACCGCAACTGAAACTACGATCGGATCGGCGCCCATAGTCAACCCGCCGATCGCCTCGGGATTCCATGCGCGCTCGCGGATCTCTTCCAGAAACACTTTGCCGGTAAGCTGCGAGCCTAGCGCGTCCAAGGTAGTGATGCGGCAATCGATGTAATAGTCGCTGGTTCCACCGGACGAGAGTTTGAATTGGCCCAACCGGAAAGACTTGAAAGCCAGCAAACGCAGCAGTTCCGTACGAGCAGAAGGCGCAGGAGACATGGAAAATCTAAGATAACATCATAGAGAGTATTTCCTGAAGCGCAGGGCCGCCGCCTAAAGCCCCATATTTTTATTGATTCAGCCTTTCCATATGCCGAAATCCTGCAGTGCCGATAAAGGTCAAAACAGTCAGAGTAAAATTGTAGGAGACGTGCACCAGGAAACTTGCCCCCACCGAGCCAGTCATGGCGCGCACCGCTGTTAAGGTAATCCCCACCAGGAAGATGATAAGCACCGCTCCCCAGGAAAAACCCAACTGCACCGCATGAATAGCGGCGAAGGCTACTCCGGTTAGCAAAATCGCAACCGCCACTCCGGTTCTCCTGGCCAGCACGGGATAAAGAAAGCCACGGAAAAATAACTCCTCCATGAACGGCCCGAGACTGATAGCAAAAATCGACGTTAGATAAGCGTCCAGGGGTGTTTGGAAAAATTGATCCATGGGCACACTTTTTGGAATCGGCAGGAAGTGTGCGAGGACTTGCAGCCCAATCAGAAGCGCGGCTCCCAATCCCACTAGAGCAAGCCGTGTTCCTCCCGGCCAATTCCAGTTGATCGCCTTAAAGAAACGTTCGTGGTACTTACCCTCAACCAAAATCACCATGTAGGAAAACAAGACCAGGTAAGCCAGAAACTCCGCAAGCAGCGCCAATGGGGGTTTTTGTAAAACCGCATTCCAGCTCAGTCCACGGTAAAAGAATTTGTGGGCAGTAAAAATTACGACTAACGGAAAAAATGAAAATGTAAAGAAAGTTAGAAGCGCGATGCCGAGAACGTCCCATCCAGTCCACAGGGGATTCTCGGCCGGTGTGACTGGAAGAGGGCTGGGCACTTCAGGCGCTGGAGGGACGCCGAATTCAGGCCACGAATTTTGGGGTAAGGACACGATGAGCGCACTATTCAAGCTGCTGTTGCGAATCTACACGAAAAAGAAAACACCTGCAGAGGGCGCATTTTGGTAGTGGCTCAATTTGAAATCCACAGCTATTTTGTTCGGTAATTTCAAATTGAGCCACCACCCGCATTTTCTCTTCATCATGAATCACCATGAGGGGAGCCAATGC
>DATAPT010000565.1:0-4865 GCA_036265065.1 Candidatus Acidiferrales bacterium
ATGCGGGAGGCAGCGCGGGCTGGGATCAGCGTGGCGATGATGCTGATGCCTAGCGCGGCGGCGGCAATCCACAGGCCGTCGGTGGCGCTCGGCTGGAAGGGGACGTAGGGTACGGAATAGACTTGCGGGTCGAGCGGGATCAAATGGTACGTGCCGGCCGCCCAGGAGATGGCGTAGCCTGCGACGAGGCCGGTGAAGGTGCCGATCACGCCGACGGTGAGGCCCTGCAGCATGAAAATATTGCGAACTTGCGGGCGGTACGCGCCGAGCGACATCAGCACGGCGATGTCCTTGGCACGATCCGTGACACTCATCGACAAGACGACAAGGATATTCAGGCCGTCGACAAACGTGATCAGGCCGATGAATAATGCGGTGACAAGTTTTTCAAGGCGCAGCGCCCGGAAAAGGGCGCGATTTTCGTCTTCCCAGGTTGTCGTCATGAATCCCGGTCCCGCAGCGTTGCCAATGGCGCGAGCGGCCTCCGCGGCGCGGTCCACATCGTTTATGCGAAATTCCAGCACGCTGACCACATCGCCGACGCCGGCAAGATTTTGCGCGGCGGGCAGCTTGGCGAAAATCCAGTTGGCATCGTAATCGTAAAAGCCGGAATTGAAAACGCCGACAATGCGGAAGCGGCGCGAGCGCGGCACCATTCCGTAGGGAGTGAGACGGCCCTCGGGACTGGTGAGCGTGACGTAGTCGCCGGGGTTGAGGTTGAGTTCTTCGGCCATGAGGTGGCCGATGACGATAGATTCGAACCCGTCGGCATCCGGCGTGAAATCAGCTTTGCCGGAAACAATGCGGTGCAAGGCTTCGTCGAACCGGGTTTCAACTTCGGGATCGATTCCCTTCACCACCACGCCGCGCGCGTGGCCGCCGCCCGAGAGCAACACGGTAAGGTAAATCGCAGGGGCGATGCTGCGCACTCCGGGAACGTGGCTAAGCTTTTCAGCGAGCGCGCCGTAGTCCGCAATGCCTTCCGAGCCGGGGCGCGTGAGGTTGACGTGTGCGGAAACGCCGAGCAAGCGGTCTTGAATGGTGCGGCGAAAACCCGTGTTCATCGACAGGGCAATCACGAGGGTAGCGACGCCCGCCATGATGCCAATCACCGAGAACGTCGTGACAAGCCGCAACACGGCTGGCTTATAGGGCGACCGCAAATAGCGCCGCGCAACGAGCCAGGCAAATTTCATTTCTTTTCGCCTGAATCCTGTTCGCTGGAATCGGGAGCTTCCGCCGCCGGAGACTGATTCCAGACTTCCGGGCGCAACATTGGAAACAGGATGACTTCACGAATGGAGTGGGAATCGGTGAAGAGCATGGTGAGGCGGTCGATGCCAATGCCTTCGCCGGCTGCGGGCGGCATGCCGTGGGCAAGCGCGCGAATGTAATCCATGTCCACTTCGCGAGGAGCTTCCGCTCCGCCGGCTTCGACCTGAGCGCGGAAGCGCCGTTCCTGCTCGATGGGATCGTTGAGCTCGGAGAACGCGTTGCCGATTTCCATGCCTGCAATATAAATCTCAAAGCGCTCGACGAGCGACGGATCGTCCTTGCGGCATTTCGAGAGCGGAGAAATTTCCGTCGGGAAATCGTACAAAATGGTGGGCTGAATCAATTTGTGCTCGGCCACGGTTTCAAACAGCAGGCCCGTGATCTCGCCGTTTTTCATGCTGTCCAGGCCAATCAGTGGCTCGATGCCCGTGGATTGCGCCCATGCGTTATAGCGGCGGCCAGCTTCCAGCGCCCCACCGGGCACGGCGAGTTCGGCGACATTTGGAGCGGGCGCAGCGCCCTCAGGCCAATAGCGGCACACGGCTTCGCGCATGGAGAGGCGTTGAAAACTGGAGAAGTCGAGTTCATGATCGCCGAATTTTATGAACGTCGAGCCGGTCACTTCCGTCGCAAGTGTCGCGAAAAGCTCTTCCGTCAATTTCATGAGGTCGTGGTAATCGCTATAGGCCTCATAAAATTCAAGCATGGTGAATTCCGGATTGTGCGAGGTGGAAATTCCTTCGTTCCGGAAATTGCGGTTGATCTCGTAGACGCGGTCAAGGCCGCCGACGACAAGGCGCTTAAGAAAAAGTTCGGGCGCTATGCGAAGGTAGAGGTCCACATCGAGGGCGTTGTGGTGCGTGACAAAAGGCCTGGCCGCCGCGCCCCCTGCGATCTGCTGCATCATCGGCGTTTCGACTTCAATGTAATTCCGCGCGTTGAAAAAGCGCCGCAGTTCGCGAACGATTTGCGCGCGGCGAATGAAGACGCTGCGGGCTTTTTCATTCGAGATCAGATCGAGATAACGCTGCCGGTAGCGAATTTCAACATCGGAAAGACCATGCCATTTTTCAGGCAACGGCAGCAGAGCCTTGCTGAGCAGGGTGACTTCCGTCACCCACACCGTCAGCTCATTCGTTTTGGTGCGGAAGAGGTGCCCGCTGACGCCAATCAAATCGCCCAGATCGAGCAGTTGAAACAGCTCGTAAGATTTGGCCCCCACGTTGTCGAGCTTCACGTAAATCTGCAGGCGCTGGCCGGACCCGTAAATGTGCGCAAAACCAGCTTTTCCGTGCAGGCGCAAGGTCAGGATGCGTCCGGCTACTCGTACCGCGGGCTTGGCGGCTTCAAGCGTGGCAACGTCAGCCGAGCCGTATTTTTCAAACAATTCCGGCGGCGTGGCAGTCCAATCGAATTTGCTAGGGTAGGCCTCGTGTCCGCGAGCCTCGATTTCGCCTAGTTTCTTCTGGCGCTGTTGAAATTGGTCGGTGGGTTCAAAAGGTAACAGGGCAGTCTCCGCGTAAGTCGAAGGGGGAGTATAACGGCAGAAAATGCCACTGGCAAGGAACTGGAAACTTGCGCCACTATGGTATACTTCCCCACCTAGCGGGGGTGGACACTTGGGAGAAACTCGCGCAAAACGTGCTATTCAGCGAACGCGTTCCGTGTTTGAGGATTGGGTTGCCTGGATTCCTAATGAGATGGACCAACTTTTTGACGCCACACGCAACGAACTCGAGTCTTCCAACTCCATATTGAATATTACGCTGGATGAGGCGTTGGCCCTGTGTAAAGGCGGAAAATTTGATTACGCCAAAGATAGAGCCAATATATTCGGCGGGCTGTTCGATCGGCTGTCAACGCGCGTGAGTAGCGTGGTGCGTTCGATTAAAGATCACGGCACTCACTTTGGCACTTTGCCCAATGTGACGCCGCTTTCGTCGTCCAATTTCAGGGGATCGGCAGGTCAAAGAGTTTCACTAATAAATAGTGTGTTGGCCAAGGTGGTATTCCGGGAGAGGACGCGGTTCTTCCACAAGTTGGATAGCATCGATGAAATCGTCATGGAGTCGCAAAAAGAGGCTCATACAGTCATCTCGGAAATGTCTGGGAATACGGCGGCGTTTTCGGAACTGGCTTGGCAGAAGCTCGAAGTCCTTGGTTATGATCTAAATACGTGCACAGGGGAGACGACTGTAATTCTGAAGTCCTTTTTCTGCGCCTTGCCCCCAGAGGAACTAGAAACGTTCCGGTTGAAATTAGTCAAGATGGTACCTTCCCTTTACGAGGCAAATCCCGGTTCTAAAGAATCATTTAAGCACTAATCTGACTATCCTATGCATCAGATTCAATTGAACCCATGTCTACCTGGGATTAGAAACCGAACTCAATTCAGCACAGTCTAAAAATGACGCGTGCAACTTAAGGAGAAAGGGTCGCATCCGAACCAGTAGATGCGTCCCGAACGGGTACGGTGACCCGAACGAGGCGAACGGATTCCGGCGAAATGACAGAGGCTGAGGCTATACGCCTCGCCCAGCAGGGCGACGCAAGTGCCTTTGAGCACATCTATCGGCTTCACAGCCGGCGAGTCTATGCGTTGTGTCTGCGCATGGTCGGAAATCCAGCGGAGGCGGAGGACCTGACTCAGGATGCCTTTTTGCAGTTATTTCGCAAAATAGCGACGTTCCGAGGAGAGTCGGCCTTTTCCACCTGGCTTCATCGCCTGTCTGTGAACGTCGTGCTGATGAAGCTGCGGAAAAAGACGCTGCCCGAAACTTCGCTTGAGGAATCGACCGATCCTGAGGATGAGGTGAACGGGCCACGCCGGGAAATTGGCGCACCCGATCTGATGCTCACAGGGTCCATTGACCGTGTTCATCTGGAACGAGCCATTGAACAATTGCCGCCGGGCTACCGGCAGGTGTTTGTTCTGCACGATGTGCAGGGATTTGAACACAACGAGATTGCCGGACTGATGGATTGCTCGATCGGAAATTCCAAGTCGCAATTGCACAAGGCCCGGATGCGCTTGCGAGAACTTTTGCAGGAGACCCTGCGGGATATAGCGCGGCAGGAACGGCAGGCCGCCAAGGCCGGAGATTCGGATTAAGTACACTGGTCGAAACAATTGGTTTTTGATACAGCAAAATTAAAGCTCACTTTCGCGGCCTGAGCTGCCGGGTGAGTTCGCGGGAATGTTTAGAAGTGGAAATATGAATAGTGAAAAGGAAAATTAACATGCAGTGTGAACAGTTCGAACAAACATTAGAACAACAGGAATTTGAGGCATTGCCGAAGCAGGCGCTTGCCCATATGGAAACGTGCCCTGCCTGTAGCGCGCTTTTCGCTGATTTTGGCGCAATTCATTCCATGGCTTCCGAGCTTGCCGCCGATCCCATTGCCCCTCTTTCCGAGAATGTATGGATAGCGTTGCGAAATCAGTTGGAAGCCGAGGGTTTGATTCGCGATCCCCAAAAGCCATTACGAAGTGCGCCGCAAGCGAATCCCGCCTGGTGGTCATTTTTTCAACGTCCCGCCATAGCAGGAGCATTTCTGGGACTTGTGTTTGCCGCTGCCGGAACCGTGAG
>DATAPT010000566.1:0-3691 GCA_036265065.1 Candidatus Acidiferrales bacterium
AACGATGGGCGGCGTCATTGCGATCGTCGTGGCGGCGTTTTTGTTCCAGCCTTTTCGCGACTATATTCAGGCGCGCCTTGACCGTTTTTTCTATCGAGACCGGCTGGATTACCGCCGCACGCTGATCGAATTTGGCCGCACCCTCACCTCGGAAGTGCGGCTTGATCCCATGCTCGCATCCGTGATGGACCGGATTTCGCAGGCGCTGCTCGTGGATCGCCTGGCCATTTTCATTGAGGATGAAACCCATCCTGGGACCTACCGCATCGCGCGATCCATTGGCGTGCATTATTCCGGCGCACTGGATATGAGTTTCCTGGATGAAGAAAGCAGGCCGTTTGCGCAGGGACTACTCTTCTACGAATCAGCGCGCGCCGCGCGGGAATCCTCTCCCTCTGTTCGCTATACGCTTGAGCAGCTTGATTTAAATTATTTCATTCCCTGCCAGATACGCGATCACGCAATCGCCGTGTTGGGCTTGGGAAAAACCGTGGACGGAGACTTTTTGTCGAGCGAAGACGTCGAGCTCCTGCACACGATCGCCGGATATCTGGCCATCGCGCTCGACAATGCTCAGCTTTACAATTCGCTGGAACAGAAAGCGGCGCAAATCGAACGACTCAAGGATTTCTCGGAAAACATTGTCGAGTCGATGAATGTCGGCGTGCTGGCCGTGGATTTCAGCGGCGCGGTGGAATCCTGGAACACACAACTCGAAGGCTTGATCGGGGTGCCGCGGCAGGAAGCTGTCGGCCGCAAACTCGAAGAGGTGCTGCCCGCTGATTTAATGGAGGAAATTGCGACGCGTTCCGCCGATGAGCGCGTTTCCAGTCTCTATAAATTTCCGATGCGCAGCCACGATGGACGAAACCTCCTGGTCAATGTTTCGATTGCGCCGCTGGTCGGGAAATCCGGGAATCGCGTTGGCCGGCTCATTCTTTTTGACGATGTGACGCAGCGAATGCACCTGGAAGAGCAAGTCTTCCAGAACGAGAAACTCACTTCGCTCGGCTTGCTGGCCGCCGGCGTCGCGCACGAAGTGAATACGCCGCTCGCCGTCATTTCCAACTACATTCAAATGCTGGCCAAACAGCTTCCCGCGGGCGATCCGCGCCAACAGCTGATTGAAAAAGTAGTGAAGCAGACATTCCGCGCCAGCGAGATCGTCAACAACCTGTTGAATTTTTCGCGGACGGGCGCGGCGGAATTTACCGAAGTGAATTTGAATGCCGTGGTGGAAGAAGTGCTGACACTGGTCGCGCATCCATTTCGCACGGCCCAAGTGCAAGTGACCCGGAACCTTCAGGAGGAATTGCCTGCCGTTCTGGGCTCCAACAATAAACTGCAGCAGGTTTTTCTGAATTTATTTTTGAATGCGCGCGACGCCATGCCGTCCGGAGGCATCGTAGAGATCAGGACCGCGGCGCATAACGGTTCGGTGGAAGTGGAAATCATCGATAGCGGAGCTGGAATTCCGCGCGAAAATCTGAACCGGATTTTCGATCCATTTTTTACCACGAAATCCTCGGGACGCGGCACGGGTTTGGGACTTTCCGTGAGCTATGGCATCGTCAAGGAACACGCGGGCAAAGTCGATGTGCGCTCCACTCCGGGTAAAGGCACATCGTTCCGATTGGAATTCCCGGTGGCACGGAAAGCGGTTCATGTCTAAGGGCTCCATCCTGGTGGTCGACGACGAATCCGAGATTCGCGAAGGCCTCGAACTTCTCCTCAATATGGAAGGGTACTCAACCTCAAGTGCGGAAACTGCCGAGGCAGGCCTTGCCATGCTCGACGAAAACCCCTTCGACCTCGTGTTGCTGGATGTAAGCCTGCCGGATCGCAATGGGCTCGACGTGCTGCGCGAAATTCGGCGGCGCAATCCAAATCTTGCCGTTGTCTTAATCACCGCATACGGATCAATTGATATGGCGCGAGCCGCATTTAAAGGCGGGGCGCAGGATTACATCACCAAGCCGTGGTCCAACGATGAATTGCTCGTGCAGGTGGCGCAGGCCGTGGAAGGCCAGAAGCTGCGTGAAGAGAATGTGCAGCTCAAGCGCGCATTAAAACAGCGCTACAATTTTCCGAACATCATCGGTAAAAGCGAAAAGATGCTCTCCCTGCTCGATCTTGTCGGACAGGTTGCTCCCTCGCGCTCGACCGTTTTGATTCATGGCGAAAGTGGAACGGGCAAGGAACTGATCGCCAAGGCGATTCATTCGGCATCCACGCGCGCGGACAAGGCCTTTGTGCCGATTAACACTGGATCCATTCCGGTGGATCTTCTGGAATCGCAACTTTTCGGTCACGTGAAGGGCGCGTTTACCAGCGCCGTGGCCTCGAAAAAAGGACTCTTCGAAGTGGCCGATCAGGGAACGATTTTTTTCGATGAAATCTCCACGATCGGGCCGGAGACACAGGCAAAGCTTCTTCGCGTGATTCAAGAGCGCGAATTTATGCGCCTGGGCGGGACGGAAACCATCAGGGTCGATGTACGCATCATCGCCGCGTGCAACGTGCAATTGCTCAATCTCGTGCGCGAAGGGCGTTTTCGCGAGGATTTATATCATCGCCTGAATGTGATTGCCGTCCCTCTCCCGCCGCTTCGCGAGCGCAAGGAAGATGTTCCTCTGTTGCTCGATCATTTTCTTACTGTTTTTGCCAAGGAAAACGGACGCCCGGTCGGGCACTTCACTCAACAAGCACTGCGCCTCTTGATGGATTACGATTGGCCGGGAAATGTCCGTGAACTCGAAAATGTGGTCGAGCGGGCAGTCGTTCTCTCAACACAGGACCAACTGGACTTGGAACTCTTGCCCGAAAGCGTGCGCACCAAGGAACTTCTAGGCGGGATCAGGTTGCAGCTTTCCGAGTTTGCGCCGCCCTTGCCGGGCGAGCACGGATCGCGCGCGGGAGCTGACAGCTCGAAAAATTCCTTATTCCAAATCATGGATGAGATTGAGCGCCGCGTAATCGTCGATATGCTCGAGCGCACGGATTGGAATCAGACGGAGGCCGCGGAAAGTTTTCAGATTCCGCTGTCCACGTTGAATCAAAAAATTAAGCGGCTGGGAATTGACGTGCGCCGCCGCGGAACTGCGCGTAGCCCCTCTGGATCCTCTGCATCAGCCACTGGCAGATAAACCTGTGGCACCCGCCTTCAGAATCGTCGGGCGGTAAATGAAACGTTATCTTCCAGGGATGCCAGGAACTTTTGTCCGAATTTTATAAATGCTGGTGCGCGCGACGATGTAAAGGGATTTGTAGTCGGGGTCTCCGAAATTGAGGTTGGCGACTGCTTCCGGTGTGTAGACAATTCCCAGCTGCTTGCCTTCCGGGGTTAGGACCACAATTCCGCCGCAGCACGATTCCCAGATATTTCCATTGGCATCAACCTTCATGCCGTCGGTGATTCCGGGAAGCGGGTCCTTAGTCTTGTCCATAATGATTTCCATGTGGGCGACGTCGACGGTGTCGTCCGGCAGAACTTTATATTTCCTGACGAGACGAACGCCATTCGCGTAGAGATATTTTTCGTCGGGAGAAAGCGCGAGTCCGTTCGCGCCTTCTACATTTTTGGCGATCGCCGTGGTTTTGCCAGCCTTCCACATGAAAAGGCCGGGGTAATCAATACCCACTTCCGGGTCCTTGCATTGAAGGCGCAGGCCGCCGCAGGCTGGCCCGTCCG
>DATAPT010000567.1:0-2748 GCA_036265065.1 Candidatus Acidiferrales bacterium
CTGGCGCAAGAAGTTGCCTTCACCGTCGAACACCTGAACGCGGTGATTGCCGCGGTCATTCACGAAAACGTGCTTTGTCTGTGGATCGAGCGCAACTCCGTGCACGTTATTCATGTAGTAAGGACGAGTGTCATTTGGCGGCGTTCCCTTCATGCCCCAGTCCATCAGGAATTTCCCGTCCTTGTCGAATTTCGCGACGCGCGTTCCGTTGTATCCATCCGCAACGAACAGTGTGCTGTCCGGTAGCCAGGAAAGAAATGTCGGCCGGTTGAAGTGCGTTCCGTCCGCGCCCTTTACGGTGGGCGTGCCCATCGTTTTCACGAGCGTCTTCATGTCATGCGTGAAAATGTAAATGGCGTGCATGTGATCGTCCACGATCCAAATGTGCTTTTCCACATCATAGGGATTGATCGTTACATAGTGAGGCCGCTTGAAGAGGTGATCGTACTGCGGAAATGTCTCCACAATATTTCCCTTGGAATCGACAATCGTCAGGCAGTGTTCCCACTTGGCGTCGACGCCGACAACTCCCTTGCCTTCCATCCAAAGCTTCGGTCCGTCATCGGGATCTTGCCCGGTTCCACCCGCGCCCGGCAATGCCGAAATAGTCGCATCGCGCCAGGGCAGCCGCCCGATTGGGAAAATTAAGCTCGGTCCAAAGTCAGGAATCAGTTTCGCAGCGGGACGCTTGATGTTCGGCAATTCGCCGCGAAACAGCAAGAACACACGATCCGGATTTTCCGCGTAAATGCCTTGCCCCGCGCCCCAGGTCCACGCTTCGTTGCCCGGCAAGGTGCTAATATTTGCCGGCCAATTCTTATCGATGTCGTACGGGCCAAAAGTGTCTTGACCGCCCACTTGTCCGGGCACGGCAGCAATGCTTCCCGTTCCCTGCCCTTGAACAATCCAAGGATTGCTTCCAAATGAAAATCCGATTACGCAACCTACTCCTATCGCAAATACAGCCAGTAAAACTCTACGCATGACTCCCCTTCCCGAAACGCTTACAATTAGATTTATGGAGATGCCTTTGAACCAGGGCATGCCTCAAGCCTTATATGACGGCTTTGCAAAGGTGTCAATCACATCCTGCTCCAGGCGCGCTTGCTCATTTAAGGATCTGCTTAACACCGGAGACAAGATTCTTGAAACATTCTTGCCTTCTATTTCGTCTTATATATATATTGTCGGGGTCGCAATGGGTGATCTTCGACAGAAACCTCGCGACAATTCGCGAATCGAATCTAGGGAGACAAAATGAGAAATACTCGGGTTAGTATTTTTGCTGTGTGCGTGGGACTTCTGGCGCTTGCGCCCCTGGCCTTCGCGCATCACGGCACGGCCAATTACGACACGGGCAAACAGATTACGGTAAAAGGCACCGTGAGCGGCTTTGAATTCGTGAATCCCCATGTTCAAATTTTTTGGGACGCCAAGGATGATGCCGGCGCCGCTCAGAAATGGCAGGGCGAACTCACCAGCCCCAATCGTTTGAGCAGGGTTGGCTGGAGCAAGAGCACGCTGAAGGTGGGCGACTCGATTACGATCACCGGCTATCCGACGAAGAGCGGCTCGCACGAAATCTGGATTCAGAAAGTTACAACGGGCGATGGCCAGGAATTGCAGACCGGCGGCGGCAACTAACTCAGTATAGAAATACGCCAAAATATTTTGAGCAATTCACCTTTTGCTCCAAGGGAGAGTTTCAGAATGTGGAATCGTATCGGATCAATCGTTCTAGTGGGTGCAGCCTCCATGGCGCTTGCATCCACTCTGCCTGCCCAGACCGCGCCGCAATCCGGAATGGCCAAGTCCGCGCCCGCGTCTGCATCCGCTCCCGCATCGCCGCATGATTTTTCCGGCGTGTGGAATATGCATGCCACGCCCGCGCAGCGAAAGTTTCTCGGAAGCACCTACACGGCCGATCCTCCGGAAATGACCCCGTGGGGCACCGAGAAATATATGGGATACAAACCATCCAATGGTCCGCGCACGCATTCGCTGAAAGAGACGGATGATCCCGTTCTGAAGCTTTGTCTCCCACCGGGAACTCCGCGTATTTATTTGCAGCCATTCCCTTTTCAAATCGTGATGACCCCCAAAGAAATGCTCATGATTTTCGAGTATGACCACACCGTTCGCCAGATCTTTCTGGATGGCCGCCCGCATCCTGAGGACTTGTCCCCCACATATATGGGTCACTCCATCGGCAAGTGGGACGGCGACACGTTGGTCGTCGACACGGTTGGCTTCAACGAACGCACCTGGCTGGACCGCGATGGTCATCCGCATAGCGATCAATTGCATGTCGTCGAACGCTTCCACAAAACTGACGGCGAAAATATTGTCGACGACGTCACCATCGAAGATCCTAAAGTCCTGGTAAAACCCTGGAAGACGCAACTCAATTTCCAGCTGAAACCGGGATGGGACATCATGGAACTCGCCTGTACCGATAACGCGGCATTTGAAGACTTCGAGAAGTAAGATCGTTTTCGCAAAGGGCGGCAGGGAAATCTTCGGATTCCTTGCCGCTTTTTTTGTGCATCAACGAACAACATTGCAATCAAAATCCGCAACTTTTCAGACAAAAAATCACGCTCCCTAAAGTCCATCGACCTCCGGGCCATTTATCCTCATGTTCTTCATACCACCCGTTTAAATTCATTTACCCTCATCCAAAGACTCCGCCACATTAATCAAATTTAAAATTTCTTCATGAATTGCCAATCCCAACCATCTATCGAG
>DATAPT010000568.1:0-8472 GCA_036265065.1 Candidatus Acidiferrales bacterium
GTTCGCAATCCCCTCGAACTCCTCTGCCATCTCCGCCATCCGCGGCGAATGGAAACCGTGCGACACCCCCAGACGCTGCACTCGCACTTCTTCCCTTTTCAATCTCTCTTCCGCGATTTCCACTTCCTCTGCGTACCCCGAAATCACTACGCTTTCCGGCCCATTCAATCCCGCGATCGATACCCGCTCTTCCAGTCCTCGCAGCGCTTCCCGCCCCCCCTCTTCTTTGGCCATCACCGCCGCCATCGCTCCGCGCCCGCTCACCCCCTGCATCAACCGCCCTCGCGCTGCCATCAATTTTATGCCGTCCGCCAGGCTGTACACGCCCGCCACGCACGCCGCCACGTATTCGCCCACGCTGTGTCCCAGCACCACCCCCGGCACAATCCCCCAACTCTTCCACATCTCGCTCATCGCATATTCCAGCGCAAATAATGCAGGCTGCGTGTATGCCGTCTGTTCCAACTCTTCCGTCGCTCCGCCCCACATCACTTCCCGCAGCGGCTTTTCCAGCTCGCCCTTCAGCAATTCCTCGCACGCGTCGATTGCTTTGCGAAATACGGGCTGCGTGTCATACAGCTGCTTGCCCATCCCCGCGTACTGCGCGCCTTGCCCGGAAAACAGGAATACAGGCCGCACGCCTCCGCGCTCCTGCGCTTCCGTTCCCGTTTTTCGCTCCTGCAACTTTCCACGTATTTCCTCGACCGTCGCGCCCACCACGAACATGCGCTGCTCAAAATGAATGCGTCCCGCATTGGCCGTAAAACAAATGTCTCCCAACGCCTCCGCCGAATTTTCCAGTGCGGCGACGTATCGCTCTTCTAATTCCCTTAAGGCTGTTTCGTTTCGCGCAGACAGCGCCAGAATATGCAGGGGTCTTTGCATGTCTCGCGCACGTTCTTCCCAAGCTGGAGCTTCTTCGACGACCACGTGCGCATTCGTGCCGCTGAATCCAAACGCGCTGACTCCCGCGATGCGTTTTTTCTCAAGGCGTCCCCAGGCACGCGCCGCGACCGGAATTTCCACGGGCACGCCGTTCCAATCGATGTGTGGATTCATTTTTTGAAAATGCAGGTTCGCAGGAATTGTTTCATGCTGCAGGGAGAGCACAAGTTTGATCAGTCCTGCAACTCCCGCGGTCGATTCGAGATGGCCAACGTTCGTTTTCACTGAACCCACAACCAGCGGATTTTCCGCCGTGCGTCCCGGTCCGAGCACCGCGGCCAGGGCATGCGCTTCAATCGGATCGCCTAAAGAAGTCCCCGTTCCGTGCGTCTCCACAAAAGATATTTCTTCCGGCTTCACGCCGCCATTGGCAAGCGCCTGCCGAATGACTCCTTCTTGCGATTTGGCATTTGGCACGGTCAGACCGCTGCTGCGCCCGTCCTGGTTCACGGCCGAGCCGCGAATCACGGCGAGAATGTTGTCGGAATCCGCAAGCGCGTCGGAGAGCCGCTTCAGCACCACGATGCCGCAGCCTTCGCCGCGCACGAATCCGTCCGCACGCGAGTCAAACGCTTTGCAGCGCCCATCCGGCGCCATCATGTGCGCCTTCGAAAACGCAATCCCCACTTCCGGGGAGAGCACCACGTTCGATCCGCCGGCAATTGCCACGCGGCATTCGCCCATGCGGAGGTTGAGGCACGCCGTATGCACGGCAACCAGCGAAGAAGAGCACGCCGTATCGATCGAAAGATTGGGGCCTTGCAGGCCGAGCACGTAGGAAATACGTCCGGAGGCAACGCTACGCGCGATTCCCGAAGCAAAATACGTGTTGAAAACAGCCAGATCGTTCGCCTGATAAAAAAGTTGCGCGTATTCATCGCCCGTCATGCCAATAAAAACACCGGTTTGCCCGAGCGCGAGCGTGCGCGGTCCCTGTCCCGCATTTTCCAGCGCTTCCCAGGCGACTTCGAGGAGCAATCGCTGCTGCGGATCCATGGCCACGGCTTCGCGCGGCGAGATTCCAAAAAATTCAGGATCGAATGTGTCAACCGAATCGAGCAGGCCGGCCCAACGCGAAGACATTTTTCCAGGGGCGTCGGGATCCGCGTCGTATAAATCATCGAGCGACCATCGCGAATCGGGAATTTCTTTTACCGCGTCTACGCCGTTGTCCATCAGCCTCCAGAAAGCTGCGGGATCGGCGGCGCCTGGAAAGCGGCATCCCATTCCGATAATGGCGATGGGTTCGAGACGCTCGCGTTCTGACTTGGCAAGGCGCGCGCCCATTTCCTCCAGCGCCAGAAGGGCTTGCTTGAGGGGCGAAAGATTTCCGTATCTTTGTGAAATTGTGCTCATAGTGTTCAGAGGGATTGCAGTTTTTTCAATAACAATTCCTCGACATCCTCATCGTCCATGTCCGCCAACTCGTTCGCGCGTGCCGCGGTCGCGGAATCGCCATCCTGCTCGGCGGAAAATTCTTCGCCGAGTCCAAAAACCTGATTTTCCAGATGAAGAGCAATTGCATCCGGAGTCGGGTAGTCAAAAACAAGTGTGGAACTGAGCGGTTTTTGCAATCGCAGCAGCCGGGCCATGCGGTTTCGCAGCTCGATGGCCATGAGCGAATCAAGACCCAAATCGATCAGCTTTGATTTCGCTTTCACGCGATCGATGGAATCTAACCGCAGCAGATCCGCGATCTGTAGTTGCACGAGTTTTACAAAATGTTCATGACGGTCCGCTGCTGGCGCCTCAATCCATGCTGCGAGATCGATGTCCTGTTGGTCCACTACCCTCGAATTTTTGGCAACTGGGCGAGTCGCGGGCATCGACGAGGGAATTGCCGCGCGCAGGTCCGCGCCTGCGGAAGAAGTTCCGGCAACGATCACGTGCTGGCCAAGAATTTCTGCCGGGGAACCGTTTTCCGGAAAGGCCATCACACGCGTGAAGCCGCCTTCTTCCAGGCACTTCGTCCAGACTTTGGTCTCGAGCAGAGGATGATCGTCGCGCAATCCGTCTTCAAACAGTTGCCAGCCTTCAATCAGGCCGGTGGTGATGTCGTACCAGGACAGGTAGTCGGTGACCTCGCACAAGATCAGGATGCCGCCGGGCGCGAGCAGCGAGCGAACATTAGCAATCGTGGCGCGAATATCGCGCGTGGCGTGCAGAGCGTTGGTGGCGACGACCACGTCAAAATTTCCTGCGGGATATCCTTGCGCCGGGCCGTCGCGCTCGATGTCAAACAGTCCGTAACGCACGCACGGGAAGGCCGCGAATTTCCGTTCGGCATGGTTGACGAAAATTTCGGAAACGTCCGTGAAGTCATAGATCGAGTTTTCCCGCGGCGTGACCGGCAGCAAAAAAGAACTGGTGCTTCCGGTTCCCGCACCAATTTCCAGAATTCGCAGCGCTCCTGGTTTTCGTCCGCGCAGAAATCCTTCGAGCGCGGCGCGGGCGATGGAATTGAAATAAACCGAGAGAGGCGCGCGCTCGTAAAGATTTTCGGCGCGAGTGAATTCACCATTGGGAAACAATGTCTCGAGAGAACTCTTTCTTCCCTGCAGGATGGAAACGAGATCCTCTCCGCAGGAGACGATGTAATCGAAGATAATGCGATCGTCGAGAAATGCTTTTTCAGTGGTCGCGCGCAATTCCTGCAGCCCTACGCCGCGCAACGCGACCGGCGCAGTGAAAGTTTCCCCTTCCTGCTTTAATTTTCCCTCCCGCACGAGCCTCTTCATCCATCGCTGCAGCAATTTTCCATAAGTCGCCTTAAAGCCGCAGAGTTGAACGAGCGATTCGACGGTGTGCGCCTCGCCACTTTTCTGAAATGCGCCGCACAAAGCGAATGCCGAAAGAATGTAGGCAGAGGTGAGTTTTTCGACGAGCGCCCAGCGCTCCGGATATAGGCCCAAATTCAGCGCCAGACTGCATTGCCCGGACTGGCGATTCGCCGCAGCGGCAATATCCGCCCAATCCGCATCGCTTGAACGCGGCGCGGCCATGGGCTTGGTTTCGAGCCAATAGCTTTTCCGTTCGAAGGGATACGTGGGCAGCGGCACGCGCTTTCGCCCGTAGGGCTCATCGAAACCGGCCCAGTTTACTTCCACGCCGCGAGCGTACATGAGGGCTAAAGACTCCAGCACAGTGGTCCACTCCGCGCGACCCTTTCGTAGCGATGTGAGCCAGACACGCTCCTTGCCGTTCACGCATTGCTGGCCAAGACCCACGAGCGTTGCACCGGGCCCGGCCTCCAAAAATATTTCGGCGCCCAGATCATTTAGCGTTTTAACGGCTTTTCGAAACAGCACCGGTTGCCTGACCTGCCTTCGCCAGTAACCGGCGTCGGACATTTCCTGAGGACCGACGAGACGCCCGGTTACGCTGGAGATCAAACGGATTCGCGGCGCGTTGAATTGCAAGCCGCTCGCCAGTTGTTCGAATGCGGCCTTCATTTCTTCCATCTGCGGAGAATGGAACGCATGAGAAACATCCAGCCGCTGCACTCTGATTCCCGCCTGCCGCAAACGCTCTTCGGCCACAAGCAAATCAGTTTCGTAGCCGGAGATCACTGTGTTTTCCGGCGCATTCAGTGCCGCGATCGATACGCGCGTTTCCAAACCTGCGAGTGAGGCTCTGACTTTATTTTCGTCGGCAATCGCCGCGGACATCGCGCCTTGACCGGACACCGACTGCATCAGCCGCGCGCGCCCAACTATCAGTTTCAATCCGTCCGCCAGACTGTAGACTCCAGCCACGCAGGCGGCGACGTATTCGCCAACGCTGTGGCCCAGCACGATGGACGGCTCGATGCCCCAACTCTTCCACATTTCCGCAAGCGAATATTCCACGGCGAATAAAGCCGGCTGCGAATACGCGGTTTGAGTCAGAAGGTCGGTTTTGCAGCCCCACAACACTTCGAGCAGCGGCTCTTGCAGTTCATCTTTTAAAAGTTCCGCGCAATGGTCGAGGGTCCTGCGAAAGATTGGCTCGGCCGCATACAAATCCTTGCCCATGCCCGAGTACTGCGCGCCTTGTCCGGGAAATAAAAACGCAACTTCCTGATCTCCATTTTTGCTGGCGGATGCGCTGGGCTTACCGTGCAGCGCCTGCTTCATTTCCTCGCAAGTCGCGCCAAGAAAAACCGCGCGCTCGTCAAAGTGCGCGCGTCCTGAATTCGCGGTGAAACAAATGTCGGCCAAATCCGCATTCGTGTGGCTCATTTCGTTTGCGTAACGCTCGGTCAATTGCCGAAGAGCTGCTTCGCTGCGCGCTGAAATTGCCAGGATTTGCGCCGGACGTTCCGCTTCCCGCTTGCGCGTTTCTCTGGCCGGCGCTTCTTCCAGAATTACGTGCGCATTGGTTCCGCTAAACCCAAATGAACTTACGCCAGCCACGCGCCGTCCATTGGCGCGGCGCCACGGTCGCGCCTCGACGGGCACTTCCACAGGCACGCCCGCCCAGTCGATGTGGGGATTCATGGATTGGAAATGAAGGTTGGCCGGAATTTGCTCGTTTTGCAGCGAGAGCGCCACTTTAATCAATCCGGCGACGCCGGCAGCGGCTTCCAGATGTCCGATGTTCGTTTTTACGGAACCCACGACGAGTGGATTTTCCATGCTTCGCCGAGGCCCAAGCACTGCGGCCAGCGCATGCGCTTCGATCGGGTCCCCAAGCGAAGTTCCTGTTCCGTGAGCCTCCACGTATCCGATTTCGTGCGGCTCGACTCCCGCATTCGCCAGAGCTTGCCAGATCACTTTCTGTTGCGCGTTTCCGTTCGGCACGGTCAGTCCGCCGCTGCGGCCATCCTGGTTCACGGCCGAACCGCGAATGAGCGCGAGAATGTTGTCGCCACCAGCCATGGCATCGGACAGTCGCTTTAGCACAATCATTCCGCAGCCTTCGCCTCGGACAAAGCCGTCCGCCTTGGAATCGAACGTTTTGCAGAACCCGTCCGTGGCCAGCATGTGCGCTTTGCAAAAGTTGACGTTAATTTCGGGCGAGAGAATCAGGTTTACGCCGCCCGCCAGTGCCATGTCGCAATCGCGCAGGCCCAAACTCTGACACGCGAGGTGCACAGCCACGAGCGATCCGGAACACGCCGTGTCCACAACCATGCACGGACCATCCAACCCTAGCGTGTAGGAGATACGTCCGGCGGCAACGCTGAAATTATTTCCCGTGCTTGAGTAGGCGTCCAGCTCGTCGATGCGATCGTTGAATACCAGCCGCGAATAATCGCTGTTGCTGAGCGCAAGAAAAACTCCAGCCTTGCTTTTTGAAGCCTGCGCGGGGCTGCATCCGGCATTCTCCAGCGCTTCCCACGCAACTTCGAGTGCGATGCGATGCTGCGGATCCATTTCAATCGCTTCGCGCGGCGACACGCCAAACAAATGCGCGTCGAAGCCCGCGGCATCCGCAAGGAACGAACCGTGACGGCTGTACATCTTGCCCGGAGCTTCAGGATCGGAATCGAAATAGTCTTCAATCTTCCACCGGGCGGCCGGAATTTCCGTCACGGTGTTCAATCGATCGGCAAGAATTTTCCAGTACGACGCGGCGTCCGACGCCCCTCCCGGAAACCGCAAGCCGACGCCCACGATGGCAATAGGTTCGTTCCGCGCTTGCGAAAGATCCTGCAGTTTTCCTTTGAGGGCGCGAATTTCGTACAGCGCCTTCTTGATGGGTGATAAATCTTCGAATTGAGTTTTCGTAGTCATAGGTTATGAACTCTGGCCCAGCTCTTCTCTTAATAATTCTTCCGCTTGCGCGTCCGTTAGCGAATCGATTGTTTCTGCGTACGAATCTTTTGTTTCAGGTGCGGCTGCCTGTCTCGGAGCTTCGCGCTCTTGGAGATAGTCTGCGAGCCGTCCGAGATTGGGATAATCAAACAGCAGCGTAGCCGTCAGCGGGCGTTTCAAGGACACGACCAGCCGATTCCGGAATTCCACGGCCATCAGCGAATCGAGTCCCATTCGCACGAGTGGCTGCCGTTCATCGATAAAATGCGATTTGCCGAGGCCGAGGACGTCGAGAGCCTCGCCGCGCAAATATTCGAGAAGAACTTTTCTACGATTGGACTCGGGCGCGCTGCTCAATCGTTCGAGGATGCCGTCTTGTGCGGGCGCGGCCTCAGGGACAGGCGCGTGGCGCACCAGGCTTGAAAGCAAACGTGTTGGATTTTCCCATTTTGCCCAATCCACATCCGCGATGGCCAACTGCGCGCAATTTTGCGCCGCCGCGAGCGTGAGGCAGGAGAGACAATCCTGTTCGGGCATGGGACGAATCGCAGGCAGAACGCGGCGCCGCCCTTGCGTTTCAACTTTCGCCGCCATTCCGGCATCCGGCCAGGCTCCCCAGTTGATGCTCAAAGCTGTCAGACCGCGAGCCCTGCGGTAATGCGCGAACGCATCAAGGAAAGAGTTGCCCGCAGCGTAACCCGACTGCCCCGGCGATCCTGTGAGAGAAGCCATGGATGAAAAGAGCAGAAAAAAATCCAGCGGAGCGTGTCGAGTGAGTTCGTGGAGGTTCCAGGCGCCGGCAACCTTGGGAGCCATCACCTGCTCGAAGCGGCTCCATGTCTGCTGCGTGAGAATGCCATCATCGAGAACGCCAGCCGCGTGAACGATTCCGCAAAGCGGCGGCATCGTCACTTGCACTTCCGAGAGGACCGCTTCGAGTTGTGAGCGATTGCTCACATCCACGGCGCGAATCTCCACGCGCACTCCTGCGCCGCGCAAAGCTGAAATTGCGTTGGCCGCTTCCGGCGAAGGCGAGTTTCGGCCCAAAAGAAGCAAATGGCGCGCGCCGTGTTGCACAAGCCAGCGCGCTACGTGCAGTCCGAGAGCGCCGAGACCTCCGGTCACGAGGTACGCTGCGTCGGCGGAAATTCGCATCGCGCCCGCATGGCGGAGCACAATTTTTCCAATATGTTTGGCTTGCGCCATGAAACGAAATGCGGGAGCCGCGTCATCGAAATCAAATACGTGTGATGGCAAAGGTTGCAGGGATCCGGCCTGGATGGCGCTGGAAATTTTCAAGAGCTGCGGCTGGATTCGCTCGGGGTCTTCCTGCATGACAATGCCGAGGTCCACCACATGGTACTGAATGGATTTTCCGAGCGCGTCTGCACGCTCATGGGTCCAGATGCCCGTCTTTCCGATTTCGATGAACCGGCCGCCTTCTGCAAGAACGTCGAATCCGGCATCGATGAAATCGCCGGCCAGCGAATTCAGAACCAGATCCACGCCTTTGCCACCGGTCAGCTCGCGAATTTCGGATGCAAAGCCCGGCTGGCGCGAGCTGAAAACATGCCGCACTCCGAGTGCGCGCAGGTATTCTCTTTTTTGTTCGCTGCCCGCCGTGGCAAAAATTTCCGCGCCGGCCTGCATGGCGATTTGCACCGCGGCCAGGCCCACGCCTCCGGTGGCTGCATGAATTAGGATGCGCTCCCCGCGCTGCATGCGGCCCAACTCGACCAGACAATGATGCGCCGTTAGAAATGCGTTGGGAATCGTTGAGGCCTCGACA
>DATAPT010000569.1:0-3615 GCA_036265065.1 Candidatus Acidiferrales bacterium
AGGGGATTCGTGATTATCACAAATGAATATGTGTTATGAGCTATCCCGCTCAGAATATGTGCGGGTAATCACAGGAAACCTTGCTTGACACGGCCCAGCCTCTGCCGTATGGTCTTAGAAAAATGGCTTGCCTGTCTGAGATAACTATTGATTTTGGCAAGGCAGTGATGGAAATTCCTGAAACGCGCGCGCCTCAAAAGCAGTCTATTCTTCAACAGCCGGCAGCCGTCACAGGTCCAAAACCGGTACCGAATTTTGCGAACGAATGGAGGCTAGAGCTATGGATTCACTATTGAATGTGAGCCGCAGAGGCTTGGTCAAGATGGGCCTGGCAGCAGCCGGAATCCCCTTGCTGACCAAAGCGTTCGGGTCGAGCGCGCTGGCGCAGGACGCCAGCAGCGAAGCCGGCAAGAAAGGGGCAGTTGGCGGCCGCGACGAAAAAGAGCTTTACACGGGTAAGGGATTGCAGGGTGGCGGGCAGCTGGAAATTCGGCTGACGCAATCCATTTATACGAGCGATCCGGACGAACTCGAAGTTTCGCAGCGAATGAAGCCGTTCGATCTGGAGTCGTGGATCGTGGAGTGGACACACGTTGCCGAAAAAAATGAAGCCGAGGCCGAGAAGCTCGCTTCCGACGGATATAAGGTCACCGCCAACGAATTCTATCTCCGCGCTTCCCGGTTTTACCGTGAAGCCTGCTGGCCCCAGCCGGTCGATGAACCGCGCATGATGGCCACCTACAAAAAAATGCGCGAGACTTTCGACAAGGCCTGGAAGATGACCAAGCCGCCGTTCGAACGCGTTCAAATTCCATACGAAGGCAAAACGCTCGATGGATATTTCCGCAAGCCGAATGGACCTCAGGGAAAAAAATATCCCGTTGTGATTCCGTTCCAGGGCGCGGACACGATGGCCGAAGCCACGATCATGGGTGGCGGCACTTACACGAGCCGCGGCATGGCCTATCTGGTGGTCGATTTCCCGGGGCAAGGGGGCGCCATGCGCCTGCACGATTTGCATCTGCCTCCGGATACGAATCGAGTTGCCAAGGCGCTGATCGATTATCTGGAGACGCGTCCGGATGCGGACGCCACGCGCGTGGGCATGCAGGGAATCAGCATGGGCGGTTACGGCGTGCCGCGCGCCGCGAGCGGAGAGAAGAGAATCAAGGCTGCGTTCATGAGCAGCGGTTCCTACGATCTGAAATCGGATCTGTTCGAATACTATCCCCCGATTCAGGAGCGCGTCCGCTGGATTATCGGCGCGCGGGACCTGGCCGATGCCCGCAAACAGCTGGGTGAATACAATCTTGGCGAGGGCAGAGCCGAGAAGATCGAAGCTCCCATGTTGATCGGCTATAGCAAAGACGACCGCATCATGGACCCATCTGGCGCTTTGCGGGTCTACGAGGCTGCCAAGAACTCTAAACGTGACATGGTCGAGGGCACGGGTCACGTGCAGGCTTCGAACGCGGGCGGACCGCGCAATATGCGTCCGGTTGTGTTCCCTGATTGGGCGGCTAAGACGCTTGGCGCGGAAGTCTAGTTTTAAGTGGTATAAGCTTTAGTGGCATAGGCTT
The DNA here is from genome assembly GCA_036265065.1 of Candidatus Acidiferrales bacterium. Classification (GTDB taxonomy): domain Bacteria; phylum Acidobacteriota; class Terriglobia; order Acidiferrales; family UBA7541; genus Palsa-360. The sequence continues at coordinate 1,581 of DATAPT010000569.1, forward strand.
CAGCCTGTCCACTTTTGACTTTTGCCAATTCAAATGAAATTTAAACCTGACAGGCTGAAGCCTGTCGCTACAAAAAAAACAAAAAAGAAATGGCCGCCCGGCATTAACCGGAGCGGCCATTTTTGTTTTCGTATTGGGTTTAACAGGCTGCGAAAAAAAAAGCCTTGTTCTGTCATTCTGAGCGAAGCGAAGAATCTCTCTTCGATTTGAGTATAGGAAAAGCAACAAGGAGAGATTCTTCGCTTCGCTCAGAATGACAGACTTTTGGGTTTTTCCGCAGCCTGTTAAGCCTTCTTCACTACTTCTTCCAGGCTGGTGCCGAAATCCTTGAGCATCACCATAGCCGCATTGCGTCCTGGAGCGCCTGTGACCGACCCTCCCGGATACGTGCAGGCTCCAGTTTGATAGAGGCCAGGAATAGGCATGCGGTACTGCGCCCAGCCGGGCATGGGCCGCATATTGCCGGACTGCGCGGGCTCTGACGATCCGGCATGGACGCTGCCGTGCCACATGTGCGGGTTACGGCGCTCGATATCGAGCGGGCTGACGATGAATTTGCCGAGGATTTTATCGTCCGTCAAATTCGGCGCAAATTTTTGCAGATAATTTAGATTTGCTTCCGCCACTTCATCCTTGATCGAATCCCAATGCTTCGGGCCTTCTTTCAGGTCGTACGGCTGCAGGCCGATTACTTTAATGGTGTGCATCCCGGCGGGAGCGCGCGAGGGGTCTGCAACCGTGCTGCAGAAAATTGTGAGCGGCGGATCATCGAGGCCGACGGTTGCGTTCGGGAAATCATGGGCGTATCGCAGCAGGCGCGCGGAGGACACGAGGATGGCCGATTCGCAAACGGCCAGTGTGCCGCCGCTTACCGCGTACTTGGGAGGTTCCTTGGAGGCGTAATGCGCTACGATCTCGGAAATCTCGCCTTCCCAGGTGTCCACGCCATCGAGGAAATCGTGGCCCCACAATTCGCGCGGCGCCATGTCCACCAGTTGCTTGACATGGATCGTGGACAGCACTGCTTTTTCGCCGCGATACGAACTGCCATCAGCGCATTCCACGCCCGCGCATTTTCCATTTTCAACGATCAGCCGCGTGACGGCTTTGTTGGTGAGGACTACGCCGTTGTGCGCTTCTATAAATTTGGCAAGCGCCTGGGTAAGAATTCCCGAGCCGCCCTTGGGAATAGGACGGCTGGTGCGAATCGCGGAATACGCGCTGCGCCCTGACATCGGATACTGCGGCGGGGACATGCTGGGCGGAGTGCCCATCATGAACGCGCGGCAGTGGTCGTCCTCAAAATTGTCGCGAAGGATTTCCCACTGAGACATGGCCAGGCGGCGCTGCCAAATTTTTCCCTGCGGATGTTCGGCGAGGCGGTCGGCAACTGACTTTCCGCCAAATCCCGGCGGCGTTAAGCCATTGCCATCGAAGACTGGTCTGATGGCTTCATTTTCATCATGCATGCGGCGGTAGGCTGCGGCATCTTTCTTTGAAAACTTGCCAAATTCAGCGCACGTTCGGTCCAGATCGCGCCACTGCGTGATGTAACTGCCATCGGGAAAAGGCATGTGGTAAATCGGGTCGGCCTGGATGTACTCGATGCCATAATCTCGAATGAGGTGGAGTTCGTCATTGCGCATCACGGGATTGGCTTGAATTCCGCCGTGTGCGGTCGAACAAGTATCGTGCTTGAATCCTGGCAGCGTTACTTCTTCGGTTTTCACGCCGCCGCCGACTTGTGGGCGATATTCCAGCACCACGACTCGGTAGCCGGCTTTTGCAAGATATGCGGCCGTCACCAGGCTGTTGTGTCCCGCGCCTGCAACGACAATATCGAACTTGTCGGACGGCGCCGTCTGTGCCGTCAAGCTAAATGGGGCGAACGCAAGCGGCGCGAGTGCTGCCGCTCCTCTGGTGAATTCCCGCCGAGACATTTTGCTCATGTGATCCTCCCGATTTGCCAACGAGCGCTTTGCAGGGACGTGTAGCGCCCGCCTTCAGGCGGGCATCTTGTGGTTCGTTCGAATCG
>DATAPT010000570.1:0-6084 GCA_036265065.1 Candidatus Acidiferrales bacterium
ACCTGGAAGATTTCATCACCATGCGCCATCTGGACAACATGGGCAAGGTGCTGCTCGCTACAGGCCTGATCGTCGGCTACGGCTACATGATGGAAGCGTTTTCCGCGTTCTACAGCGGAAATGTGTACGAGCGCTTCATGATCCTGAACCGCATGAGGGGTCCCTACGCTCCACTGTACTGGCTGCTGATCCTGTGCAACATCGTGACTCCGCAGTTCCTGTGGTTCCGCAAAGTACGCGCCAAGATCGGCGCGCTGTTCGCCATCGCCATGGTCGTGAACCTGGGCATGTGGCTCGAGCGGTTCGTCATCGTCGTCACCAGCTTGCATCGCGATTTCCTGCCATCCTCCTGGGGCACGTATATCCCGACGCGGTGGGATTTTGCGACATTTTTCGGGACCATCGGTTTGTTCCTGTTCCTGGTATTCCTCTTCATTCGCTACTTGCCGCTGATCTCCATTTTCGAAATGCGGACGTTGGTGGCGAGCGAGGAAGAGAAGAAGGCGGCCAGCTAATGAGTTCCGCCGGATATTATTTTTTGCCAATGGCTAAGGTGCGATGAAGCAACGCGAAACGATTTACGGATTAATGGCGGAATTCGCCACCCCCGAGCAATTGCTCGAGGCGGCCCACCACACGCACGAAGCGGGATACCGGCGCATCGATGCCTTCGCCCCGTTTCCGATTGAAGGCCTCGCGCATGCCGTCGGATTCAAGGGCACGCGATTGCCGCTCGTGGTTTTGCTGGCCGGAATATTGGGCGGGATCTCTGGATTCTCTCTGCAATATTATGCGGCGGTGATCGGCTATCCGCTGAACATAGGGGGCAGGCCGCTCAATAGCTGGCCTGCGTTCATTCCCGTCACCTTTGAGTTGACCATTCTTTTCGCAGCAGCGGCTGCCGTGTTCGGCATGTTGGCGATGAACGGACTTCCGACTCCCTATCATCCAGTGTTCAACGTCCCGCGATTCGCGCTGGCTTCCCGCGACCGTTTTTTTCTGTGCATCAAGGCGCGCGATCCCATGTTCGATCTGGAAATCACCAAAAATTTTATGAAGACGCTCAACCCGCGCGAGGTAACCGAAATTGAGCCTTAGCGCGAATCCCAGAAAACCGATTGCGGGCCGCTGGATGCTGGCAGCCATCAGCCTGGTATTTGTGTGCGCCGGTTGCCGCCTCGATATGCATGTGCAGCCGCGCTACAACCCGTACGATCCGTCCGATTTCTTTGGTGACGGTCAATCCGCGCGACTCCCCGTAGCTGGCACCGTTCCGCGGGGAGACCTGAAGCTCGGGTCGAACGAACTTTTTTATTCCGGAAAATTGAATGGCCAGGTTTCGGAAGCGTTTCCGTACCCGGTGACGCAAGAAATTGTGGAACGCGGGCGCGAGCGCTTCAACGTGTTCTGCTCGCCTTGCCACGGATTTTCGGGCGATGGAGACGGAATGATCGTGCAGCGCGGCTTCCGCCATCCGCCATCTTTTCATGATGATCGTTTACGCAACGCGCCTGTGGGACATTATTTTGACGTAATCACCAATGGCTTTGGCGTGATGTATCCCTACGCCTATCGCGTGCCTGTTGCTGACCGCTGGGCCATCATTTCCTATGTGCGCGCGTTGCAACTCAGCAGGCAAGTGCCCATCGCGGATGTTCCGGATGCGGAGCGGTCCAAATTGACGAGTCAATCGAAATGATCGATACCAAAGAATCCACGTTGAAACTTGATGGTCTGCCGATGAAAGTGGGCGCGGCGGGCGCTGTTGTCGTTGCCATTTGCGTTGCCGCGGGCCTGGCCGATAAGGCTGAATTTTTCCACGCCTATCTGGTCGCATTCCTTTTCTGTCTGGGCATCACGCTTGGCTCCACGGCTCTCCTCATGGTGCAACACTTGACGGGTGGACGGTGGGCGCTGGTGATTCGCCGCATCCTTGAAGCCAGCAGCCGCACGCTTCCCTTGATGGCCATCGCCGCCCTTCCCGTGATCTTGGGCATGAAGACGCTGTATTCCTGGGCGCGTCCGGACCAGACCGATCCCGCGGTCATCGCAAAATTGGGATATCTCAATCCGCAATTTTTTGTGATCCGCATGATTTTTTATTTCGCCGTCTGGTTCATGCTCATCCATTTTTTGAATAAATGGTCCAGGCAGGAAGATACGGGCGAAGCCGGCCTCGCGCTCTGGATGCGTCTGGAAGGGTTCAGCGGAATTGGCCTGGTGATCTACGGCTTCACGGTAACGTTCGCGGGAATTGATTGGGGAATGTCGCTCGAGCCGCACTGGTACTCCACGATTTACGGTTTGCTGTTTATGGTCGGGCAGGCGCTCGTCGCCATGGCATTTTCCATCATCATGCTGATCTGGCTCTCGCAGCACAGGCCGATGTCCCAGGTGGTAAGGCCTGCGCAGTTTCAGGATCTGGGCAGTTTTCTGCTGACGTTCGTCATGCTGTGGGCCTACATGGAATTTTCGCAATGGCTGATCATCTGGGGCGGCAACCTCACCGATGAAATTCCCTGGTACATCCGCAGGATGGAAGGCGTCTGGGGCCACGTCGCGTTGCTGCTGATCATTCTGTGTTTCGCGTTTCCTTTCTTCCTGCTGCTGTTCCGGCACGTGAAAAGAAGGACGCGCTCTTTGTTCATCGTGGCTTTCATCGTCATTCTCATGCGCCTCGTGGATATGTATTGGATGATTTTGCCGGCGTTTGGCGGAGGCAGCATCCATCTCACCTGGATGGACGTGGCGCTGCCCGTGGGCATGGCCGGAATCTGGTTCGCTTATTTCATCTGGCAATTGCAGCGCATGCCGCTTTTGCCGGCGCACGATCCGCGAATGGAAGAAATTATCGAGCAGGCGGCTCAACAGCATGGATAAACCGCACAACACTTCCGCGACGCCGGGCTATGAAACCCGCGACACCAACACGGGCGCGATTATTAATTTTCTCGTGATCCTCGCCGTGGTGCTGGTGGTGTCCGGATTAATCTGCTGGGGCATGTTTAAAATATTTTCCACGCATGCGGTCGATCAGCCGGCCACCGATTCGCCTTTCGCCGATACGCGGCAGTTGCCCATGGGGCCGCAGCTGCAAGTGAATCCCCGCGAGGATTGGCTAAAATTCCACCAGGGGCAGGAAGATTCTCTGCAAACTTATTCGTGGGAAAACCGTTCCGCGGGAACTGTTCGCGTGCCCATCGAACAAGCCATGGAATTGCTCGTGAAAAAGGGATTGCCCGTGCAGAACGCGCCGCAAGCCCAGCCCGCCGACGAAAAAGAGCCGACGGCGGAAGGGAACAAGAAGTAATGAAATTTAAAATCCATGCCGCGCTGCTCCTGGCCTTGTCCGGGCTTGCCACTTTTCCGGCGGCGGCGCAGCAGAGCACCACTCCCGCAATCCTGCAGAAGGTGGGCATTCAGCAAAATCTGAATGCGCAAATTCCGCCGGACTTGGAGTTTCGCGACGAATCCGGCAAGACCGTGCGCATCGGCGATTATTTTGGAAAAAGGCCGATCGTGCTTTCGCTCGTCTATTTCGATTGCCCCGCGCTGTGTACGGAAGTTCTGAACGGGCAATTGCGCACGATGAACGCAATCTCTCTCAACCTAGGCTCGGACTTTGAAGCCGTCACCGTAAGTTTTGAGCCGAAAGACACGCCCTCGCTCGCGAAAGCCAAGCGCGATGTGTACATCGGCCAGTACGGCCGCCCTGGCGCCGCCGATCACTGGCACTTTCTGACCGGCGAGCAGAAATCGATTGACGCGCTCACGAACGTCGCCGGATTTCAATACGCCTACGATCCCGAGATCAAGCAGTACGCGCATGCCGCCGCCATCATGGTGCTGACTCCTGAGGGCCGCATCGATCGCTACTTTTACGGCGTGATTTATCCCGCGAGGGATTTCCGCCTGGGCTTAGTGGAAGCTTCGCAGGGCAAGATTGGATCGATCACCGATCACGCCTTGTTGTATTGCTACCAGTACGATCCCATGACCGGAAAATACGGCGTGGTTATTATCAATGTGCTTCGCATTGCCGGCGGTTTGACTGTGCTGGTGTTGGGATTATTCATGACCATTATGTTTCTTCGCGAACGCAAGCGTCCGGCCGGTATTCCTCCGGCGGCCGATGCAGGGGCGCGGTGAGGATAACGACGTGAGGATACGATCTTGATGCAGAGTCTGCCATTTCAGCCGGAACAGGCTTCCTCGATTGCGAAGTCTGTCGACCAGCTGTATCTGTTTTTGACTGTCGTAACGCTCTTTTTTACGGGCCTGATTTTCTCGGTCATTTTTTATTTCATGATCCGCTATCGCCGGCGTTCGCCGGACGAACGGCCCAAGCCCATTGAGGGAAATGTGCCCCTCGAAGTGCTCTGGACAGCCGTCCCGACGCTGATTGTCGCCGTGATTTTTGTCTGGAGCTCGATGCTCTATTTCAAGAACGCGGAAGCTCCCAAAGGCTCGATGGAAATTTTTATTACCGGGAAGCAGTGGATGTGGAAGGTGGAGCATCCCGAGGGGCAGCGCGAAATCAACGAAGTACACGTGCCCGTGGGCCGTCCCGTGAAGTTGACGATGACTTCGGAAGACGTCATCCACGATTTTTTTGTTCCCGCTTTCCGCGTGAAGAAAGATGTTCTGCCCGGACGCTACACCTCGCTCTGGTTTACCGCGACGAAGGTAGGAACCTATCATCTGTTTTGCGCGCAATACTGCGGCGCATTTCATGCCGGAATGATGGGCTCGATCATTGTGCAGGAGCCGAGCGAATATGAGCGCTGGCTCGCGGGCGGAGCGGCGGGCGAATCGATGGAACAGGCTGGAGAAAAAGTGTTTCAGTCCAGCGGCTGCTCCACTTGTCACGTGGCGGATGGCACGGGACTTGGTCCTTCGCTTCTGGGCGTTTACGGACAGCCCGTTAAATTGGTTGGCGGCGAAACGGTAACCGCGGACGACGCCTATATTCGCGAATCGATTCTGCTGCCCAAGGCCAAGGTTGTATTGGGCTACACTCCGATCATGCCAACATTTCAAGGCCAGCTGACGGAAGAACAACTGAATAATGTGATTGCCTATATTCGTGCGCTGGGCAAGTCGCAGCCGAAACCAAAGGAAGAGGGGAAGCAATGAGTACGGCCACGCTGGAACCACGCGTGCAAGCTCCGCGCAATTACCTGAACGCGGACTATGGCTGGAAATCCTGGCTATTTACGCTGGACCATAAGCGCATTGCGCTGTTGTATCTGGTCTCCGTCACGTTCTTTTTCCTCATCGGCGGATCGTTTGCCGTCATGATGCGCATTCACCTCACCGAGCCGCAAGGCGCGCTCGTGCAGCCGGAAACCTACAATAAATTGTTCACACTGCACGGCGTGGTGATGATTTTCTTTTTCCTGATTCCGTCGATCCCCGCGGTGCTCGGAAATTTCCTGGTGCCGCTGATGGTGGGCGCGCGCGATCTGGCCTTTCCGAAGCTGAACCTGCTGAGCTGGTACATATACATTGTTGGCGGCATGTTCACGTTGTATTCGGCGATCGCCGGAGGCGTGGATACGGGCTGGACTTTTTATACGCCTTACAGCAGCACGTACTCGAACACGCAAGTCACGGCCGTCGCGATTGGCGTGTTCATCACCGGCTTTTCTTCCATCCTCACGGGCTTGAATTTCATCGTTACCATTCACAAAATGCGCGCTCCGGGCCTGACCTGGTTCCGCATGCCGCTCTTCCTGTGGGCCATGTACGCCACCAGCCTGATCATGGTTCTTGGCACTCCCGTGCTGGCCATCACTATTTTTCTTCTCGCGCTTGAACACCTCTTTCACGTCGGAATTTTCAGCCCGGCGCTGGGCGGCGATCCGCTGCTGTTCCAGCATTTGTTCTGGTTCTATTCGCATCCGGCTGTGTACATCATGATTTTGCCGGCCATGGGAGTGGTCAGCGAGATCATCGCCTGCTTCTCGCGAAAAAGAATTTTCGGTTACTCGATCGTTGCTTTTTCGAGCGTGGCGATCGCGGTCCTCGGCTTCCTGGTCTGGGGACATCATATGTTCGTCACCGGACAATCGGTGTACGCGG
>DATAPT010000571.1:0-5373 GCA_036265065.1 Candidatus Acidiferrales bacterium
ACAGCGGGCAAAGAATCGTTCGCTGCGAAAGCCCCAGTTTCACTACCGAAATGCGCCTCGACCCGGCAAAGGTGCGTGAAAACCTAGCTTTTATCCCCATGGAAATTCCCATTACCGGCGAGGAACCGCGCAGGGTCACGGTTGGCCTGGTGCGCGAAGGCGGAAGCTGGAAACTTCTCTCTGTGGGATTGATTCTGCTGGACGTCCCCGCCATGGCCAAGCAATGGGCGCAAGCCGACATGGACGCGAATGAGGACATTGCCATCGCCGATTTGCGCTCTGTTGCCGACGCGGTGAATGCTTATCGCAACGCGTATGGCGTATTGCCAGAAACCCTCGCATCGCTCGGCCCCGCTCAGGCCGATGGCGTTTCGCCGGATGCTGCAGGGCTGCTGGATAAAGCTTTGGCCAGTGGAGAAAAAGACGGCTACACATTCCGTTACACAATTGGGCCCGCAACCGACCTTGCGCCAGGGGAAGACTCGGGCAAGTCGCTAAACTTCTCCATTGCCTGTTCCCCCAAAGAATACGGCAAGATGGGACGACGATCGTTTTTCCTGGATTCGTCCGGGATCCTGCGCGGAGCAGATAAAAAGGGCGGCATCGCGGATCACACAGACCCGCGTATCGGTCCGTCCTGACACCCCGTCGCGTTTGCATCACATTCAGCCAACAATCTTCTTGCTCGCGGCACCCGGCTGATTCACAATTATTTCACCCTTCCGATATCCGCACTGGAATCCGCGCGGAATCCCTTATCTAATTGAATGCCGGCGCAGAAGTGTGTTCTGCGGCATTGAGCGCAAAAATGTTTGAGCAATCCGATCAGCACCTTATTCCCCCTGATCCCTCGAATGAGGGATCGATAACCAACGAGATTCCCGAACGCCGAAGGGTCGCTCGCTATTCTTTTATTGCTGTGGCAGAGGTTTGCGAACTTCGCTCGCAAACGCGCGTAGCGGGTCGATGCTCCGATTTGAGCATGGGTGGTTGTTATGTCGACACGCTGGCTCCCTTTCCCGTGGATGCCGCAATACGAATCTCGATGCAACACGACTCGCGCGAATTCCAGGCTCTGGCCGTCGTGGCCTATAGTCACCCCTCCATGGGGATGGGAATTAAATTCACTGAAATGAAGCCCGAATTCAAAAATGTGCTGCACTATTGGGTTGCGGATCTCAGCGGCGAGCCAATTCCCAAACCCGAGACCTTCGAAGAGCCTTCCAGCGTGATTCAATCGAGTGATGCGGATTCCAACATTCGGCTGGTTCTGAACGAACTGGTTACTTTGCTGGTCCGAAAAAAAGTGATTACGGAAATGGAAGGCGCTGAATTATTGTTTAGAGCCTTTCGCTGAACTTTTAAAAGGGCGCTCTTCGCAAATCTGATCAACCTTATCGGCTCGCTGTAGCTCGCCTCTTCAGAGGCGAGGGTTTAGATGAAAGTGCGAAGTCACACTCGATGATCAGCGCTCGTGCTGATTGTTGACTGGGGCTGCCCGAACTTTCAATAGCCTTATTTATTTTGGCGCTTGAGCAGGACATCGTCTAAACCCCCGCCTCTGAAGAGGCGGGCTACAGCAATTATGGCAAGGGACTCGGTTTGGCGATAACATGGCAGGTTACGCCATGCCCTTTTGCCGCCGTCATTTTTTGCGATTAGTTTGGATAGCAGCCGCCACGCTTGCAGCCGTACCAGGGCGGGCTTCCTCCGCTATGGCGCCGGTTTATTCTCCCGCCCAGGTCGTTACGCAAACAACCGCGCCCGTGGGCCCGCCGCTTCCCGTTTTTGAAATGCACAGCGGCTTTTGGTCCAACCTGCATCACTTTCTTTATCTGCAATCGCGACTCATGAAATCCGGATCGTCCGTCACTCAAGCGGGTCGCGGCGAAGCGCAACCTGATGACCTTCCCGTCTCGCTCATTGGCCTTCCGGAAGCGGATATTCACGCCTGGCAGGATGCTGTCGCGTTCTATTCCAAGGATCTGGGAAAACGCGACCTCTTGCTCAATGGCGACATGGAAATCATAAGCAATCAACTTTCGTTGATGGAAACCTGCCCCGATCTTGAGGGAAAGACGACTCCCTATTGCAAGTCCGGTTTGCGTCCCGACTTGGTGGAAGCGCTGGAACGCGCCGCTCCCGTGTTCCGCGCTCACTGGTGGGAGCAACAGGATCACGCCAACCGGGAATGGATTTCCCAGGTTGCGCCGCTGATCCAAAAGATGGGCGTGGAACTTTCCGGACAGCTGGCGGACGTTTACCAAAGGCCCTGGCCGTCACAGCGCATCCGTGTCGATGTCGTATGGTACGCGGGCCCGTTCGGCGCATATACCTTTCTCGATCCCATGCACATAACGGTTTCAAGCCATGACCCGCGCAACCGCGGCGCGTACGGATTTGAAGTGCTGTTCCACGAAGCCTCGCATGCGGTGTCCGGTTCCGTGACCACCGCGATTGCCCACGATTTCCGGAATCGCGACAAGCCCATTCCACGCGATTTTTGGCATGCCCTCCTTTTTTACACAACGGGTGAGATCGTGCGTCGCGACATCGAATATGGCTCGATGACCTTCACGAGCGAACAAAAGAACGGCGCGTCCGAGTACCTTCCCTATGCCGCTCGCTACGGCCTTTATTCCGGTTCCTGGGAGCACTTTCGCGCTTTGCTCGACCTGTACTGGCTGCCTTATCTGGACGGCCGAGTCTCGTTCGAAACCGCGATGAACCGCATGGCCGCGGATATGTAACTCAATTCATGATGACGCCTCAGTTTGCGCTATAACGTGCCCTCTCTGTCCCAAAAAACGTGGGACAGAGAGTCCTCTACGAAACCGAATTGCCTTGCTTTCGTAGCGCACGCCCGTTTTTCGGGTGGGCAGCTTTTTGTATTCGCAATCCAAAATTGATGCTTCGCCACAACTGTGCTGCAATTGTCCGCAATCGCCGAGTGTGCTACTCTTTTTCACTCAAAGCGCGGTTTTCTGTAACTAGATTCCGCCCCAGCTGTTCCTCTCTGGAATACGGGTGTGGCGCCGGTCGTCTGCGACTTCAGTGTGCCTGGTCATGAATCAGGCCCGAGAGATTTTGTGGCTGCGCCCAATTCAGAGAAATAACGAAAGGGAGTAAACGCAGAACCCAATGCCGACGAAACCAGTTACCGGCCAAGATTTAGAGATCAAGTTGGCGCATTCGCCGGATTCCGACGACGCTTTCATGTTCTATGGCATGGCGACGCAGAAGGTGCGGACGCCCGGGCTTAAGTTTACCCACGTGCTCGCCGACATCGAATCCTTGAATCAGGCTGCCCAGCAGGAAATCTATGATGTGACGGCACTTAGCTTCGGCGCCTACCCATATTTGCGGGACAAGTATGTCCTGCTGGATTGCGGCGCTAGCTTTGGCGAAGGGTACGGGCCTATCGTTGTTTCGCAGCATCCCATGAAGCGCCAGGACCTGACCAAGTGCCGCATCGCTGTCCCCGGCTTGCAGACCTCCGCTTACTTGGCATTGCGCTTGTACCAGCCGAACGTTGAGGCCGTGGTCGTCCCCTTCGACCAGATTCTGGACGCGGTGAAAAATTCAGTGGTCGATGCCGGGTTGCTGATTCATGAAGGCCAACTGTATTTTCCTCAGATGGGGCTGCATAAGGTCGTCGATCTGGGACAGTGGTGGCTTGAACAAACGGGCTTGCCTCTGCCGCTGGGGGGAAACGCAGTTCGTCGCTCTTTGGGCCGCACCGTGGGGTTGCAGATCGCACGCGCCATCCACGAAAGCGTTTCCTATGGCCTGGAACATCGCGAAGCCGCGGTGAACTATGCCATGCAATTCGCGCGCGAAATGGAAACCGAAATGGCCGACAAATTTATCGGCATGTATGTAAACAATTGGACGCTCGGGTACGGCGATCGCGGACGGCAGGCGGTCAACGAATTTCTGCGGCGCGGCGTGAGCGACGGATTGATTCCAGGATCTCCCGATGCGGAGTTTTTGCAGGAAGATTAATTTCAGGAATACGCGAATTTAAATTTTCATTTTGATTTTGCATTCCACCGCCCGGCAGGAATCGCGCGCCTTGACGCTTGTCAGGGCATCGCTTAGAGTCGAAGCGAATTAATTTGAAATTAAACAAGGCCCGCACATCGTGAAGATGCAACACATTCTTTCCACATATCTTTTTGTAAATCGCAAATTAACCGCTGAGTTGGTGGGCGAACTGGCGCGCGCGGGGGCCTCCGCGGTCGAATTATTCTGCTCGCGCGGGCATTTCGATTATCGTTCGGCGGATGACGCGCGCGAATTGGCCGCGTGGCTCACGGGAAATAATCTCACGCTGAACTCCATCCATTCGCCGACAAATCGCGATTTTCAACTGAATCGTGACAGCGGCGCGCCGCTTTCCATCATCGATCCGGAACGATTGCGGCGTCAGGAAGCCGTGGACGAAATCAAGCGCGCTCTGGACCTCGTGGAGCAGATTCCTTTTCGCTATTGCATTCAACACGTGGCGAGGCAACGCGATGTTCCCGACGAGCGGAAGTGGGATGCCGCCTTCAGCTCGCTCGAGCATTTGTCTTTGTTTGCGCGGCAGCGCGGCGTTACGCTGGCCATTGAAAATACTCCGGGAGAAATGGCCACTCCCGTGAACCTGAAAACTTTTCTGGAGCAGACGCGCTTGTCGAACATTAAGCTTTGCTTTGACGCCGGGCACGCGCACCTCGCGGGCGGCTCGTTGGAGGCGCTGGAAGCCGTGCACGATCTAGTGGCAACCACGCACATGCATGATAATCGCGGCGAGCGCGACGATCATCTGCTGCCCTATGAGGGAACGATCGATTGGAGCGCCACGCTTGCTGCGCTGCCTGCCGACGCGCCTCTGGTTCTCGAATTGAAAGAGCCGGCCGCCGCCGCGGGTTCGGCCGAGGTGCAGGCGTTTGCGGAAACATTGCGCGGCGTGCAACCCGTTTTCGATAAATTTGAAGAGGAACTCGCGAAGACGAATTAGTGACGTAGGCTTTAGCCTGTGCGATTTTCGGCCTTGCAAGGAATAAAACCGCACAGGCTGAAGAGTCTGTGTGAGAACCCGGCTTTGGATCATGTAGCGCCCGCCTTCAGGCGGGCCTCTGCTTGATGCCAAAGTGCCCGCCTGAAGGCGGGCGCTACAAAAACGCGTCGATTTTGAGTTCTCACACAGACTCTGAAGCCTATGCCACGAAAACCGAAAGACGAAGAATCCATGCCGATTGTATCGATACAAGACGTGGGCAAATATGACGGGCAGGAAGTTACGCTGCGCGGATGGCTCTATAATTTGCGCGAAGCCGGCAAACTTCTCTTCCCCATCTTTCGCGACGGTACGGGAACGATCCAGGG
>DATAPT010000572.1:0-3268 GCA_036265065.1 Candidatus Acidiferrales bacterium
AGATACCTCTACAAAACCAGATCGTCTTGCCTTTGCTTTCGTAGCGCCTGCCCGTTTTCTGGGCGGGCAGCTTTTTGCCTCCGTACATTAAAAAATCCAATAAAATGATGCACTGTTTCGCTCATGCATCCTTGACCCCTCTCTTTCTTTCAAGTAGGCTTTTGGTGGCCCTAGTTCAGGGCGGAGGTGTTTCCTCATCGGTTGGCGGAAGATTTAACCCGGCTAACCGAATCTTCCATGCGACGCACCGTACAAATTGCAGGCGGGGTGGAGTCCCTCTTCGGGACTCTGGATGAGAACGTTAAGCTTCTGGAATCCGCGCTACACGTCACCACGCATTTGGCAGATGACCATCTTTCCATCGAAGGCGAAGCAAACCAGGTCGACCGCGCTGTCCGAATCGTAAATGAATACAACCAACTTTTTCGCGAGGGACGCCAGATGAGCCACGGCGATGTGCGAAACATGATCAAAGTGGCAACACAAGATTCCAAAACGACGCTGCGCCAGGTGCTTGAGCCGGGCGCGCCTTCGCGCCCCAGAATTTTCGGCAAAAAAAATGTCACGCCGAAGAGCACGAACCAGCGCGAGTACATGGAAGCGGTAGAGAAGCATGACATGACGTTCGCCGTGGGTCCCGGCGGCACGGGAAAAACTTATCTGGCCGTGGCCATGGCGGTTTCCGCGCTGCTTACCAAGCAGGTGGATCGCATCATTCTGGCGCGCCCGGCGGTGGAAGCCGGCGAGCGCCTCGGATTTCTTCCCGGCACCTTGCAGCAAAAAATCGATCCCTACATGCGCCCACTGTATGACGCGCTGTATGACATGCTTGACGCCGACAAACTGGAACGCTTCCTGGAAAAGGGAATCGTGGAGGTTGCGCCGCTGGCCTTCATGCGCGGCCGCACGCTGAATGATTCCTTCGTCATTCTGGACGAAGCGCAAAACACGACCAGCGAACAAATGAAAATGTTCCTGACGCGGCTCGGATTTAATTCCAAGGCCGTGGTTACGGGCGACGTGACGCAGATCGACTTGCCGCAGGGAAAAAAATCAGGCCTCGTCGAAGCGCTCGAAGTCACCAGCCGCATCGATGGAATTGCGTTCATAAAATTTGACGAGCGTGATGTGGTGCGACACAACCTCGTGCAGCAAATTATCAAGGCCTACGAAGAGTTCGGAGCGGGCGACAGCCGCAGAGCTGTCCCTCCGAAAAACGGCGCGCCCGAATCTTCCAATGGGCACTAAAGATGGGTTGCTTGTAGACAGTCCCGGGTTTCAAAGTCTGTCTGGGAGCAGCAACATCATTGTGGGTCGTGGCTTTAGCCATGACATATGTTCTGCAATTGAGTCCGGCTTTACAGGTTGCGGAAAAAGTATTGAAATCTGTCATTCCGAGCGGAGCGAGGAATCTCTCTTCGATTTAACTATAAGAAAACAGGGAAAGAGGGATTCCGCTCCGCTCGGAATGACAGAAAAGGCTTATTTTTTGGCGGCCTGGTTAACAGCTGTGGCTCGAGTTTTGCAGTTCTGAAACAAACGATTCAGACCCGAGGTTTTTCTGTACGGTTATCTCGACCGTGGTTGAAAGGTTCGCAGGTCGAGCGCGGCTCGCAATTCGATTCTCCAAACAGCAATGATCATTAACCGCCAGCGACGCGTTCCCATTTCCATTCCACCCTTGCAGCAATTCCACGAACGCGTGCGGCGCGAGCTGGGGTTTGCATCCGAGTCCGTGACGATCCAATTGATCAGTGACGCGGCGATGGCCCGCCTGAACGAAACTTATCGCAAGAAACAGGGGCCTACCGATGTGCTTTCTTTTCCTGCGGACGGCAACCGTCCCGCCCGCGACGCGGAATATGTGGGCGACATCGCCATCTCGCCGGAAACCGCGCGTCGCAACGCGCGCCGCTTTGCGCGTACTCTCCCCGCGGAAATGCGAATCCTCATCCTGCACGGCATGATTCATCTGGCAGGGTTCGATCACGAAACCGATCACGGAGAAATGGACCGCTTCGAGCGCCGCCTGCGAAAGCGCCTGGGAGTGAATGGCCGATGATGACGTTTTTCTATGTGCTTGGGATCTCGGCTCTCGGCGTAGGCCTCGCCATTTTTTCCTACCTCGATAGGATTTACCGCGAGCTTGGCCGTGTGAATAAGGGCCGTGTGCGCGAACATCTCGACATTTTTGAAAATGAAATCGAACCGCACTTCAAGCTGGACCGGGCCCGCGCCACGATCGCGTTTCGTTTGCTTGCGAATCTTTGGCTTGTGCTGGTCACTGCGGAGCCCGCGCGCGGAATTATCGTCTTTGTTCCGGGAACATGGGACGCGCTGCTGCAAGCCCTCGTGTATGTTTTGGTCGAAGTTCTTCTGCTTTCTCAATTCCTTCCGGATTTTTTGCTTGCGCGCACTTCCGGGCGTTGGCTCCTGCGCTTGTCTTTAGTGATTCGCGCATTTCTGTGGATCGTTCTGCCATTCCGTGTGGTTCTGGAAATTGCGATTTCCCTGGCTCATATTTCCGATGATCAACATTCTGACGGCGCGCCCACGCAGGAAGAGGGTATTGAGGCGCTCGTCGACGCCGCGGAACACGAGGGAATTCTCAATCCGGGCGAAGTGCAGATGATCGAGCAGGTGGTCGAATTCAGCGACAAGCGCGTACTCGAATTTATGACGCCGCGCCCCGAAGTTGTGGCGATTGCAGCGAACGCAACCATAGAGGCGCTTCGCACATTGCTGATTCAGTCCAAATTTTCACGCATACCTGTGTACGAAAATTCTTTGGACGATGCCACCGGCGTAGTCTTTGCTCGCGATGTGCTTCGGATTCCTGAGAGCGAAGCCGCAACGCGCACGGTCCGTGAACTCGCGCGCCCCGCTTTTTTCATTCCTGAAACGAAGCAGGGAAATGATTTGCTGAAAGAGATGCAGCGGCGAAATCAGCAAATGGCCATCGTGGTCGATGAGCACGGGTCCGTTGCGGGCATTGTGACGGTCGAAGATCTGGTCGAGGAAATTATCGGCGAAATTGGCGAGGATGACCGCGTGCCTGCTCCTGACGCTGTGCGCGAACCGGACGGAAGCATGGTGCTGCGCGGCAGCGTGTCGGTCGAAAAAGTTCAGGAATTATTTGGTGTGGAGTGGGACATCAGCGGGGAGGACTCCGCGACCACGATTGGCGGGCTGCTCAACCATGTGGCAGGGCACGTTCCCGCGGCCGGAGAACATTTGGATTACGGCGGGCTGCGTTTTGAAATTTTGG
>DATAPT010000573.1:0-11208 GCA_036265065.1 Candidatus Acidiferrales bacterium
CAAAAGGCGAGCGATTGGTTTCCGCAACGGCGGAAGTGAAAAACAGGAAGAAGCCGAGGATCTGCGGCAGCGGTCCGCCGATTACGTTCCAGCGCGGCAGGAATCCCCAATGAAAGCCCTGCTGCGAAGTCACAATCTCGCTGAGGTTAAACGTGCCGGCCATGAGGATCACGCCAACGACGGACATGGTCAGCGCGAGTTCGTAGCTGATCATCTGCGCCGAGCTACGCAGGCCGCCCAGCAGCGGGTATTTGCTGTTCGATGACCAACCCGCGAGCGCCACGCCGTACACGCCCATCGAAGTGATCGCGAACAAAATTAGGAGACCAATATTCAGATTGGTGATGCCTGTCGGAGTCGCCTGACCGAAGAGCTTCAAGCCTGACGGGCCAAAGGGAATCACGGCAATCGACGTAATGGCCAGCGAGAGCGCTAGAAACGGCGCGAGAAAATAGGTGAATTTATCGGCGCCCGCAGGCGTGATGTCTTCTTTAAAAAGAAATTTAACGCCATCGGCCAGCGGCTGCAGCAGGCCGTGCGGGCCAACGCGGTATGGTCCCCATCGGGACTGGATATGGGCTACAACTTTGCGCTCAAACCAGGTGAGATAGGCGAGTGCAGTGAGCATCACAAAAAGCAGAATGGCGATCTTCGGAAGTGCGACGACCAGGATCGGGTGCTGGGCGGCGATTTCGTTCACGAGCGCGCCTCCACTTCCTCAGCAGCTTCCGGCAAGGAACCAATCATGGTGAGATACGGAGTCATGCTGCCGCTGGTAAACAGCGTGTCGCCCGACGAGAAAATCGAGCCTACGGGCACATCGAATTTCGCGTTGCCGTTCAGCGTTGAAATCGGCGAGGTTTGTTCCGCTTCGCCGAGCAGCAGAGTCGTCATCGCGAGTTTGTAGCCTGGGACATTTTGGCGAATTTCGTCGAACGTTGCGTCAGGCGTGCGGTGCGTGATGGCCTGCCCGAGTCCATGTTTCGCAAGCTGGAACGACAGGAAGCGCAATATGTCAAAATCAGAGCGCGTGCCCATCGTGTCGCCGCCCTTGCGCACTTCCTGCACTTCGCCCGAAGTGTTGGTCATGGTGCCGTTTTTCTCGTAGGCGGATGCCGCGGGCAGAACGATGTCCGCAAGCTGCGCGGTTTCCGTGAGGAACATGTCCTGCACGACGAGGAAATCGAGTTTGCCAAGTTTGCCGGCTGCGCCCGAAGCGCCAAATGTTTTCACCGGATTTGCGCCGACAACGTAAAGGGCCTTCAACTGTCCCTTGGCCGCAGCGGCAAGCATGGCGCGCGCGTCCATTCCCGGCTTATCTGAAATTTGTCCGCCCCACAAGGCGCTCAATTTCTGGCGGGCACTTGCGTCAGTGACCGGAACGTAGCCGGGAAGCATTTCGGGCAACTGGCCCATGTCCGCTGCGCCGCGTGAATTGGCGTAATCGCCCAGCGCCACGTAGCGCGTCTGACCGGGCAAGGTGGAACCGAATTTAACGAGGTCGCGCACGGCCGCGCCGGACAATTCCGCGCCGAACACGATGACCACATTATTTTCTTTTTCGAGCGAAGCTTTTAATGAGGCGAGGCGTTCGATCGTACCTGCTTCAAGTTGCGCTTCGCCGCCGGAGAGCCAGCGCACGGCGGAGGCTTCGCGGCCTTCAGGAACTTCCGCGAATCCGGTGGCCTTGCGCAGTAACTTTATGGATTTGGAATTGACGATATAGAGGCGCGAATTGCGATGACGAATGGCCGAGCGAATTTGCCACGCGACGAGCGGGCTTTGCTCCGTTGGATCGTGTCCCACGAGGAGCACGGCGTCGGCTTCGTAGAGTTGCGTCATCGTGGCGCTTGCGGCAGCAGCTTGCGTGCCGAGCGCGGCAATCAGGCTGGCGTAATCCGCCGTGCGGTGATGGTCGATATTGTTCGTGCCGATGGCCGCGCGCGCGATGCGGCCCAGCAAATAATTTTCTTCGTTGGTCGTGCGGTTCGAGCCGATGAAGCCAATTGAATCCGCGCCCGAAGCTTTGTGAATTTCCGCGAGACGCCGGGAAACTTCCGCCAGCGCATCTTCCCAGCTGGAGGGAACAAGCTTGCCGTCACGGCGCACAAGCGGCAGCCGCACGCGTTCCTTGTGCTTCGTGAAATCGAAACCGAAGCGGCCCTTGGCGCACAGAAAATCCTTGTTGAAGCCGGAGAGGTCGCGATTATTGGCACGAATAATTTCGTTGTTGCGCACGCTCAGCGTGGTCTTGCAGCCATTCGAGCAGTGCGTGCAAACGGTGGAAACATACTTCATTTCCCAGGGGCGCGTTTTGTAGCGGTAAGTGCCGCTGGTCAGCGCGCCAACGGGGCAAATGTCGATGCACATTCCGCACTCTTCGCAGTCCAGATGATCCTCGCCGTTGGGAATGATCACCGATTGCGAGCCCCGAGCGCCGACGCCAAGCGCCTTGACGTCCATGCCTTCGTCGCAAACGCGAACGCAGCGGAAGCAGAGAATGCAGCGCGGCGCGTCGTAGTAGACAGCTTCGGACCATTTCTGTTCAGGCTGGTGGCGTTTTTCCTCGTTGAAGCGGCTCTTGTCCGCGCCGTAGGTGAAAACCATGTCCTGCAATTCGCACTCGCCGCCCTTGTCGCAGACGGGGCAATCGAGCGGATGATTGGCGAGCAAAAATTCCAGCATGCCTTTGCGCGCTTCGTGTACTTGCGGCGTGCTGGTGCGAACCGCCATGCCGGGCATCGCTACGAGCGTGCACGCAGTTTGCAGCTTGGGAGCTTTTTCCACTTCCACGAGGCACATGCGGCATGCCGCTTGCAGTGACAGGCCAGGGAAGTAACAGAACGCCGGGACTTCGATGCCCATGCGTCGCGCCGCTTCGATCACCAGCGTCCCCGGAGGGACGGTGACGTCGCGGTCGTCAATTTTCAGCGTGATATCTTTTGAATCTGCCATTTTGTCCCAGAATCCTTAGCGGACACCGGCCATCACATCGGCCGGTTTATACGGACACTTGCCTGAAAGATGCGCTTCAAACTCGTGCCGCCATTTCTTAACAATGCTGATCGTGGGCATGGCAGCGGCATCGCCGAGCGGACAGAACGTCCGGCCAAGCATGCCTTTTGCCAGATCGCCAACGAGCGTAATGTCTTCTGCCGTGCCGAAACCTGCGTGGAAGCGGTCCAGCATTTTGCGCAGCCAGCCCGTGCCTTCGCGGCAGGGAATGCACCAGCCGCAGGATTCGTGCGCGTAAAAATGCATGATGCGGCGCGCGAGATCCACCATACAGGTGTCTTCGTCAATCACCACGAGCCCGCCGGAGCCAAGCATCGAGCCTGCCTTGGCCACGGAATCGTAATCCATGTTGATGTCGATTT
The DNA here is from genome assembly GCA_036265065.1 of Candidatus Acidiferrales bacterium. Lineage (GTDB taxonomy): Bacteria > Acidobacteriota > Terriglobia > Acidiferrales > UBA7541 > Palsa-360. Next base: position 3,378 of record DATAPT010000573.1, read on the forward strand.
CTTCCGCTGTGAGCAGCGGGCAGGAACTGCCGCCGGGAATTACGGCTTTCAGCTTTTTGCCGTTGCGCACGCCGCCGGCAACGTCTTCGATGAGCTTGCGCAAGGGGAAGCCCATGGGCAATTCGTAGATGCCGGGCTTGTTGACGTGGCCGGAAACGCAGAACAGGCGCGTGCCGCCATTTTTCGGCGAGCCTAGATTCGCATACCATTCGCCGCCGCGCCGCAAAATTTCAGGAGCGGATGAAAGCGTTTCAACGTTGTTGATGACTGTGGGCGATCCGTAAAGTCCAACAACGGCAGGGAACGGAGGTCGAATGCGCGGATAGCCGCGTTTTCCTTCGAGCGATTCCATGAGCGCGGATTCTTCGCCGCACTCGTAAGCGCCGGCGCCCGTATGCGCGACCAGATCGAAATCGTAGCCGCTGCCCATAATATTTTTGCCGAGGTAGCCGCCCTTGTACGCTTCCGCGATAGCCTCGTCCATGATGTCCAGAACGTAGCGGTACTCGCCGCGAATGTAGACGTATCCCTGATGCGAATTCACCGCGCGGCCCGCGATCACGATGCCTTCTATCAGCTGGTGCGGCATCAATTCCATCAGCGGACGATCTTTGCAGGTGCCCGGCTCGCTCTCATCCGCGTTGCACAAAATATATTTTGGCTTCGGCGAATCCTTGGGCACAAAGCTCCACTTCATGCCGGTGGGAAATCCAGCGCCGCCGCGCCCACGCAGGTTAGATTTTTTTACCTCGTCGACGACCTGCTCAGGAGTCAGTTCCTTCAGCGCGCGTTCCATTCCTTTGTAGCCGTCATTCGCAAGGTACACTTCGAGCTTGTGCGAATCTTTTACGCCAAACAGGCGGCTGATGGCTGGCACTTCCGCCGGATGCCGCTGTTTCACTGCGCCGGTGATTGGCGTGGAAGTTTGCGGCTTGCGGCCGGCTTCGAGAGCCTCAAAAATCTGTGTGGTGCGCTCGACCGTCAGATTTTCGTAGAAATCGTAATTGACCTGCATGGCGGGAGCGCCGGTGCAGGCCCCAAGGCATTCCACTTCTTCGAGCGAAAACACGCCGTCTTCCGTGGTTTCCTTGTGGCCGATTTCCAGCTTTTTCTGAACAAAATCGTAAATCTGATTGCCGCCGCGCAACATGCAGGACACGTTGGTGCAAACCTGAACGTGATATTTTCCGGCGCGCTTCCGGCGCAGCATGGAGTAATACGCCATCGTTTCCGTGACTTGCAGCGTATTAAGGCCAAGACGCTGGGCAATTTCCTCGATCATTTCATCGCTGACGAAGCCGAACTGATCCTGCGCGTAGAGCAGCATGGGAATGAGCGCGGAACGCTTCACCGGATAGCGGTTCTCCAGCGTTTGGAATTTGGCTTCGAGTTGCGGAGGCAAATTCATCAGCGGTCAATCTCCCCAAGAACAATGTCCAGAGTTCCGATGCTGGCAATCGCGTCGGCTACCAGGTGTCCCTCGACCATCTTTTGCAGAGCCTGCAAATTCACGAAGGATGGCGTGCGCATGCGCATGCGGTAAGGCTTTGGCGAGCCATCGCTGGCAATGAAGCAGCCCAGCTCGCCGCGCGGCGATTCGATGCGCTGGTAGACTTCGCCGGCGGGAGGCGCAAAGCCTTCCGTGAAAATTTTGAAGTGATAGATCAGCGCTTCCATTTCCGTTTTCATTTTTTCGCGCTGCGGCGGAACGATTCCGGGGGCGTCGGCCTTCACCGGGCCTTCCGGCGGAATTTTCGTCAATGCCTGCTTCACAATTTTGAGGCTCTCGCGCATTTCGCCTACGCGGCACATATAGCGCGCGTAGCAATCGCCTTCGGTGCGCACCTGCACCTTGAAATCAAATTCATCGTAGCTGGAATAGGGAAAATATTTTCGGACGTCATAATCGACGCCGGAACCGCGCAGCGAAGGCCCGGAAACGCCGAGCGCGATGGCGTCCTCGGCTTTCAGAATGCCTACACCCTGCGTGCGACCGATCCAGATGCGATTCTTGGTGAGCAACTCTTCATATTCATCAAAGCGGGAAGGGAACGTGCGAACAATTTTTTCGACGTGATCGGTCCAGCCGACAGGAGGTTCGAGCGAAAGGCCGCCGATGCGGAAATAGCTGGTCATCATGCGCTGTCCGCTGACCAGTTCAAAAATTTTGAGGAGTTCTTCGCGTTCGCGGAAGCAATAAAGAAAGACGGACATTGCGCCGAGGTCGATTGCGTGCGTGCCGAGCCAGACGAGGTGCGAGCCGATGCGCGTAAGCTCCGTCAGCAGCACGCGAATGTATTGCGCGCGCTTCGGAACTTCCAGGCCCAATAATTTTTCAACGGCCAAGCAGTAGGCCAGATTGTTCGATAACGGCGCAAGGTAATCCATGCGGTCCGTGATCGTGATGGCCTGCGAATAAGTGAGCGCTTCCGCGGTTTTCTCGATGCCGGTATGCAGATAGCCGATATCGACGTCCGCTTTAATAATATTTTCTCCGTCGAGTTCCAGGAGCACGCGCAAAACGCCGTGCGTGGACGGATGTTGCGGTCCCATGTTCAAAACCATGGTTTTTTCGGGCCCGACAGCAGTTTGAATAGTGGTCATAGCGCAGGTTCGCTCAGGTCTAAATCAGAGATTAGCGAGGTCCCTCCACCGGATAGTCCTTACGGAGAGGGTGGCCTTCCCAATCGTCCGGCAGCAGCATGCGGTGCAGATTGGGATGTCCTTCAAATTGAATTCCGAAAAGGTCAAAAATCTCGCGTTCGTGCCAATTTGCCGTGGGCCAAACAGGTACAACCGATTCGGCGACAGGATCTTGGCCCGGCAAACGCACACGCAAGCGAACTCGGTCACGCCTGGAGAGCGAAAGCAAATGATAATTCAATTCAAAGCGCGGTTCGATGGGAAATCTGTCAACGCCCGTGACATCGGAAAGATAGGTGAACGCCAAAAATGAGTCCGACCTTAGAAATTCGCATAGAGGACGAATATGCTCACGATAAATAACAATGGTCAACTCTTCGCGAAACGAAATCAGTTCGGCGATAGCTTCGGGCCGCCAATCTCGGATTTTCGCTACGATAGGGTTCTGTTCCAGGTCAGGCGTATCCGTCACGAATTGCGGTCCTGGCGTGCGGCTGGGCGGTTCCAGTCCAACGCCCCTTTCTTCCAGAGATAGAAATATCCGACCAGCAGGATGCCGATGTAGAGAAGCATTTCCACGAAACCAAACCACCGCAAGGACTTAAAGACGAAGGCCCATGGATATAGAAAGATGGCTTCCACATCAAAAAGAATGAAAATGATGCCAACCAGATAAAATTTAACGGAAAAAGGTTCACGTGCGTCGCCCGTCGGCGTCATGCCGCATTCATACGCCTGCATCTTAACTTTGGATGGGCGGCGCCAGCCTACAACCGAAGAAAGCGTAACAAGGGCGCCGGAAAGCACCATCGCCAGGATGAGGTGCACAAGTAGAGGCGCGTAAGCTTGGATATCGTTTCCTGTCATCTGAGCACAAGCTATAATAGCGATGAAGCGGCAAGCGGTCAAATGCACTTGAAAGATATATCGACAATTTTTTCGATTTAGTTAAGAGAAACAAATGATACGGGTGTGGGAAAGATTGAGGAGCAAATGAATTTCGGATTCAACTCAAATGTGCGCGTTGGCGAGTCCGTGTTTCACGTGCAAACAGAAGATCGCGGACCTTCGCATCCTTTCCTCGATACGGTTGTGTACCTTTCCGGGCGTGTCATTCACAAACGGAGCACCAGCTACCAGCAATTTGCCGCCGGAGTGGATGAAAAAGTTCTGGCCGAAAAACTTCATGAGCGGCTCGCAGAGCAGCATCGCGAAGTGATCGCGCAACTTGAAGCGGGAACAATTGCAATTCCCGGCAAACTAGATCCGGTTGCCCAAAATGCGGAAGGCGAAGAAGGATTGGTGCTGGCGCTTCTAAATCCGAAAACCTGGTTCACGGCCGGAATCGTGCATCTGGAAATTTCGCTTCAAGAAAAAATATCCAGGAAACAAATTTCCGATGCCGAAGTTCAGGTTTTTCTGGAATATGGAAAACATCGCAGCGCTTGCGCGGATGCGCGGACGGATTCCAAGGGGCTCGCCACGCTAGAATTTCCCATGCCCGCCAATGTGCCCGACGGATCTTCCCTTGTTGTTCGCGCAACGGACAATTACCTGCTTGGCGAATTACGATTTCACCTGAAATCAAAACCGCAAGAAAAAAAACCAGTTTCGGTGGCGTAATGAATTCAAATATTCAAATTGTGGTGAATGGGGAATCGCGGGAAATTCGCCAGGGATCGGGAATCCCCGCGTTGCTTTTGCAGTTAGGCTTGCCCAACGACCGCGTGGCCATCGAACGCAATCTGGAAATTCTTCCGCGATCGCAATGGCCGACGACAACCGTGCAGCAGGGGGACAGGTACGAAATTGTTCATCTCGTCGGCGGAGGATGATTTTTGAACGGGTGCGGTTGGATTTAAGAGCGCCGTGTGCCGCACCCTTGTGATTTTCAAGGGTGCGGGTTTCCTTATCCAACGCCCACGCGGAACGAACAACAGATTACTTCTCGCACTATTTGGAGAATTGTTTTTGTTTTATGCGAAATTTGAATAGCGCGGTAATTCAAACCCGCACCCTTGAAAATCACAAGGGTGCGGCACCCGCTGCCTGGCCTTCTATTCGTTCCGAATCTTTTACACTCAAATGATTGCTGTGGTTTAATTGGGAAAGGCTTCAACCTGTGAAACCTGGTCCTCTTCAGAACGTGAAGCGCGTTCTGATTTTGTTTGAATCAGGAACGCTTTTTTGCGGCCTTTGAAGAGAGATATGCCTTCCACGGTTCCCAGTAATATTTGATCCAGCCTTCGGTCACACCTTCGTGATCGTATTCCGGGACGCCCACATGGACGAGGTCCGCTTTCGCGCCGTCTTTTGTTTTTTCAAATGTAACCACGAGGATGGAATCGGGATCGGATTTTTTCCATTCCGAAGATCGCCATGTCTGCACAATCATGCGATTCGGAATCAGGACAAGGTTTTTTCCCCGCAGCATCTTGCCAAACGCTGTCCAATCTCCGCCCACCTTGCGGCTGATTTTTGCCGGCATGCCGGTAGCGGCCGAGTGTTTGGCGGAATCGGCGAATAGCTCGTACAACTTTGCGGGATTGGCTTTTTCAAATGTGGCGCTGTATTGGATGGTAGGCGTCATGGAAAATTCCTCCAGAAAATTTAAAGTTCAATTACAGACGGTCGAGCAGGTGGCCGAGTTTGGTTCGCTTGGTTTCCATATAAGCGCGCGAGGTACGCGTGGTTCGCGGACGGCATGGCACTCGCTCGACAACCTTGATGCCGGATTTTTCGAGTTGCCGCACTTTATCCGGATTGTTGGAAAGCAATCGCACGCGGCGCACGCCAAGCAATCGCAGGGCTTCGGCGGAAAATCCGTAGTCGCGCGAATCGGCGGCAAAGCCGAGTTCCTCATTCGCTTCCACCGTGTCCATGCCGCGATCCTGCAATTCGTAGGCGCGGAGCTTGTTCATCAGGCCAATGCCGCGGCCTTCCTGCGGCAAATAGAGCAGAACGCCGGAAGGCGCGTCGGCGATTTTGCGCAGGGAGAGTTCCAGTTGCGCGCGGCAATCGCAGCGCTCGGAGGCCAGCGTGTCACCCGTGAAACATTGCGAGTGAATGCGCACCAGCGGAATATCTCCGCGAATTTTTCCGCGCACGAGCGCGACGGCGCTTTCCTGCTCCGTCTCTCCTTCGATGCCTAATATTTCAAAGGGTCCGAATTTTGTTGGCAACTTGGCGCGAGCGACAACTCGTATTCCGGCTTTCGATGATTTCGCAGCTTTTCGCGAAGCGCGCGCTCGTTCTGGTTTTTTACGTGGCATAAGGGCCTTGTATTATATCAGGCGACGGTCCTTGTAGCGCCAACCTTCAGGTTGGCATTTTGGAGTGGCACGAATGCCCCCCTGAAGGTAGAAACCATTTGTAGGTTCAGGCCAGGACTTCCAAGCGGCGCTTTACATCGTCACCTCGATTGGCTAACGTAGCCGCAGCGGCCACGGCCTATGAAAACACTTACATTTGGCGGAGATTTGCTGCTCACGCTGCTCTTGCACGTAGGCGCGGCGGCGTCGATCTGCGCGTGGCTCGCCCGCTCGGCCACATTTCGCAAAGTGCTATTCACTGAGCTGCGCGACGCGGACCAAAAATTAAAATTGATGCTGTTCGTCACGCCGCCGCTTGCGTTCGGCGTGTTTCTGCGAATCGTTGGCCAACCGTATCGCGCCGCGGACCTGATGCTGGAGGGGTCTTTCCTGTTGGGATTGCTCGGCGGGCGCGTTGTGGGGCCGCTTGGCGGGTCGATCATCAGCCTGCCCGCCTTTGCGCATCATGAGTGGCTTTCGATGCCTGTGGCGGCTACGGCGGGGCTTGTGGGCGGTTTGATTCGCCAGACGCTCCCGAATACCGAGGAAATATGGAGGTTGGGGCCGTACACGTTTCTCAGTACGCCGCGGTGGCTGGTGCGGGTGATCCGCAGGAAAAAAGTTACGTGGGAAATGCTGCCGCTCGGTTCGATTATCGTTCTCGAACTGGCACGGCAGGCGCTGGGACACGCCACGAAAATCAGATGGCTATTCTATCTTGATGCGGGAAAAAGCTGGGGACTGGCGCTGGTTTTATTGTCCACGGTGATGGCCGTCGCGGTGCCGCTGAAGATTTGGAGCAACACGCGCCTGGAAATGAATCTCGAGCAGCATCAGCAATTGCTGCTGAAGGCGCGCATGGACGCGCTGACTGCGCAGATCAATCCGCACTTTTTATTTAACACTCTGAATACGGTTTCCTCGCTGATCCGCTACGATCCTGATACCGCGCGAGGCGTGGTCATCAAGCTGAGCAATATTTTGCGGAGGCTGCTGCGCAAGCACGAGACGTTCGTGCCCTTGCAGGAAGAGCTCGATTTCATCGACGATTATCTGGATATCGAAATCGCGCGCTTCGGGCGCGACAATCTGGTGGTACATAAACAGATCAGCGACGAAACGCTGGAAGCCTTCGTTCCGAGCATGCTGCTGCAGCCGATTGTCGAGAATGCGCTGAAACATGGGTTGGCCACCAAACTTGGCGGCGGGGAATTGACCATTCACACCGAGTTGCGCGATGGGCGCCTGATTGTGGCCATCGAAGATAACGGCGTGGGCATCCCCAAAGAACGCATGGCGCAGGTTTTTCAGGATGGCATCGGGATCAGCAACGTGCATGAGCGTTTGCGAGTGCTTTACGGCGCGGATTTTCGCATGGATATTGAAAGCAAGGAAGGGAAGGGCACGCTTATACGGATTGAAATTCCTGAACTCGTCCCGGCGGCTTCCGATTCTTCCGTTATTTTTCCCGCAACGAAAATTTAATCGTTGTGGGGATATGTGGCATAGGCTTCAGCCTGTGCGGTTTAGTTCGTGCAAGGTCTAAAACCGCACAGGCTGAAGCCTATGCCACAAAAAAAACTAAAACAGGAGCTTCAGGCCTAGCTGGATTTGGCGCGGGTACGTTGCCGTGGTCGTGATCAGGCCCGCGGAAGGACTGACGTTGCCGCTGGAAAAGACGGTGGTGTTGGGCGGACCGAAATTGGAACGGTTGAAAATGTTGAAGAACTCGGCGCGAAATTGCAGGTTCGTTCTTTCTGTGATCGCTGTGTTTTTGAAAAGAGAAAAATCCACGTCGGCGAGTCCCGGTCCGCGCAGCGTTCCTCGTCCCAAATTTCCGTAGGTTCCGGCAGTAGGCAATACAAATGCTGCAGGAT
>DATAPT010000574.1:0-4715 GCA_036265065.1 Candidatus Acidiferrales bacterium
CACGAAGCGCGGCGTGGCGCCCGAAAGAATCGCATCGGGGCCGTAATTTTCGTAGTGCGGCTCGAATATCACCACCTCGTCGCCCGGATTGATGATGCCCATCATCGTGGCCATCATGGCTTCGGTCGAGCCGCAGGTCACGGTGATTTCGCGTTCCGGGTCGACGCTGATGCCCTGCGTGCGCTCAAATTTTCGCGCAATCGCGTCGCGCAATTCCTTGGCGCCCCAAGTGATCGCATATTGATTGATATCGTCGGTGATGGCCTGGCGGGCCGCTTCCTTCACTTCCTCGGAAGCGGGGAAATCCGGAAATCCCTGAGCCATGTTAACGGCATCGTGCTGGAAAGCAAGCCGCGTCATTTCCCGAATTACAGATTCGGTGAAACGCTCCGCCTTGGCGGAAAGCGTTTTCTGAACGATGTCTGCCATGCCCGCGCGTGTGCCCATTTGTGGGGACGACGCTTCGCCCGCGCTCATCGGGTTTCACCCGCCGCTGCGGGCTGCGCATCCGTGTTTGTTACGGGACGAACTGCCACGGTTTTCATATTGTCTTTGGGCGAGAGACGCGTCTGCTCGCGATCTCCCGAAGATACGGGGCCGTAAATGGAACGATAAGCATCCGAATTGCGAATCACAATTTGCACGTACTCCCTCGTCTCGGTAAACGGTATGGACTCCACAAACTCCGCTGTCTCGAGATAATTCTGGCCCGCGGTCCATTGCTCCACGCGATCTTCGCCGGCATTGTAAGCAGCCAGCGCGGCCTCCCTCGTTCCGAAAGCCTGGATCAGGTTGGCAAGGTAGCGCGAACCAAGTTGCAAATTGTAACCCGGTTCAGTCAATCGTGCGCGTGCATATCTCACTTTTAATTGGCGCGCCAATTTCGAGGCCGTCTTGGGCTCCACTTGCATCAGCCCAACGGCGCCTGCTCGCGATAATGCCTTGGATTCAAATGCGGACTCCTGGCGAATGAGTCCCGCGACCAGCATTGGGTCCAGTTGATTGCGCTCGGCCGCGCTGCGCAAATTAATTTCATACGGGAGAGGGAATGCGGCGCGCCATGCTTCGTTTGGAATATCGGTAATTCGCCGCGCTTCGAGTTGAGGAATTGCCTGCCGCACCGCCGCCATTCCCGCGCCGTAATGCCCTGCGGCAGTGGCCGCGCCCGCGGCATCGATCAGGAATTTGGGAGAGTGAGTCGAGTAATACGCCGAGCGATATTCCAATTCCGCTGAGGAATCAAATGCGATTTCGCTGAGGGCGCGCGCACGCGCCTGCCGCTCCTGCGCTGCAGCCACAACGGGTTGATCGAGCGGCGTAAGCGCCGGAGCTGCGGGGATCGGCAAAGAAAAATCGGTGAGCGTCATGGGCGTCGCGCCAATTCCCTGCGGCTCAGGGCGCACGCGGTCAGCCGCTTTCGCTCCAAAATAGGTGAGCGGAAAACGCTTTACGTCAGCCAGATAATAATTCCGCGCGAGGTCCAGATTTCCTGAACGCTCGTAGGAACGGGCGATCCAGTACAGCGCGTCCTGCACGTAGCTGGAATTGGGGAACCGGCGAACGTACGCCTCGATCATGTCCGCGGCTTCGGGCTTGCGATTCAGGTAAGCGGTCCATGCTACGCGCCACGCGGCGGCCGGCGCATTTTTTCCATCCCCGGAAACGGCGAGCGAGCGAAGATAAAAATCCGTGGCGCGCGCGCGATCCAGATTGACCCAATAAAAATTGCCGACGCCGAAGAGCGCATCCGCGGTCCACGAACTTTGCGGATATTTTTTCTGCAGCTGGTCGACATCTTCGAGCAATTGCGATTCAAGTTTTAATCCGCGATGAGCTTGCGCGATGGAGAAAATTCGCTCCGCGTCCAATTCGGGATCGGCGAGCGGAATTTCAACCAACTGGTCGAGCTTGCCGCCCATTTCCACTTCGCACTGCACAATGCGAAGGTCGGCGCGCTGGTGATCCACGCCGGCGAGCTTCGGCATCAAGTTTGCATATTCCGTGCTCGCTTCGCGCCAGCGTTTCGCCACGTAAAAAGCTTCGGCGCGCGCAATCTGCGTTTGCAGCGGCACCGCGGGGAGCGCATCGCCCAGCGTCGATTGCAAAACCGACATTTGCTGGCCGGCGGTTTTCGCTTCGTCATTCAAGGGGAAGCGATAATAAATATCCTGATAATCCGTGCCTGCCGCCACGGGCTTTTCGCCCTTGATTGTGGCGAGCGCCTGGCGGGCTTGCGCACGCAGCAGCAATAATGCGGGTTTTGCAGTGGTGTTCGGATAAGCATTGAGCGCCGCGAGGGCATCCGCGGGCTTGGTGATCGCGAGTGCCGTTTGCGCTAGAGAAGTGACGGTGGGCTCGGTTATCGCGCTTCCTGGATAATCGCGCAGGATACTTTGATACTGTTCGAGCGCCGCGTCTTTTTGCCCGAGAGCGACGGAAGCTTCCGCTTGCCAGTACAACACGTATTCGCGCAGCAATTTTTCACCGGCGGCCTTGTGCAGCCAACCCATAGCCAGATCCGGCTTGTCGCGATTCACGTCGTAATAGCCCAGCGCGAGGGCCGCGCGAGGACCAATTTCATTTTTCGCGTTTCGCGTGGCGAATGCGGAGAGCGCGGAGTATGCAGTTGCATTCGGCTCATCGCGAAGCGCGCGGGAAAGTTGTGCGAGTTGCTTTTCGAGCGGAGTCGCGGTCGAATTCGCGGAGGCAGCCGGAGCCTTCATCGGCGCTTTTTTAGAAGCGCTTTTCGCGCCTGATTTTTTTTCCGCGCTTTGCGCCGCTGCCGCGCGCAGTTCTGGCGTGGCAATCGTAAACATCGCCAAAGCCGCAGCGGCAGCAAGGATGCCGAGATAACCAAATTTCCGGGCGGGCGCTTTTAGATTAACGGCGCAGGACCGCAGAGGGGTAAGGATACTCGCCGAGCGTTTGTGGATCTCCGCCGCCCAGAATTTCCACCATCCAGTCATAGAAGTAATCGACAGGATGAGATTGAATTGATTGGAAGCGGCGATCGTATTCTTTATGTGCCTTTTCAATGTCATCACGCAGTCTAAAACAAAGATCCTTATTTTCACGCCCGACTCGAACATCTTCAGGCCGCAGCATTCTAATATCCTGCATTGAAACTTTGGCCACGCGGAAAGCGCGCCGGTGCAATTCTTGCTCTTCTGGTGCCAGCAAGTCGAGATTAAAAACCGGGGCCGATTCCCTGGGCTCAACGGGCACGTGAGATTCGAGCTCGGCTTGGACGGCAGCAGCAAGATTCAGATCGAAATCCGGTTCCGGATCCGGCAGCGTAAAGGGCACGATCTCTTCCGCAAATTCAGGTTGCGCTGCATGAACAACCTCAACCGGCACGGGAACCGCGGCCACGGGAGCGATGCCGGAAAATATAGTTGGCTCCGCGGGTGGCGCTTCCGAAACCGCGCGAGGTTCCTCAGTGGGCGGAAAAATATCAGCCACGCTTGGCATCGGGGCAACCGGCGCCGGCGGCGCCCAGGTTATATGTTCTATTGGATGCGAAGGCGCAGCAGGTGGCTGCTCAAAAACGCTGACCGGCGGCGGAGGTTGAAAATTGATCGAAGGAGAAACTCGCGGAGTCTCCGCTTCCACTTGTACTTGCACGGGTGGTTGCAAGGCGCTGGTCACGAGCCGCGAAAGAACTTCGAGCGTGGCGGAAAGCGAAGCGGCGCTCGTCTGCGCGCGCACCATCGGCGGCAGCGCATTGCCCGCACGGCTGCTGGCGCATGCAGAGGTCAAGTCATTCACTGCCTGGTGCAACTCGTCTACTGAGCGCTGAATTTTTTCGAGATTATCCCGAAGTGTTCGAGATACAGCTTGCTCAACCGCATTTGGTTCTGCCGCCATACCCTTGCGCCTCCCGTGGGTTGGCCCCAATGCTGATTATCGGAACCCCATAGAAGGATTGTCAACTCCGCATAGTGCCAGGGTTTCGGCCAGAGCACGGGACCGAATTCAACTTCGTCCAGAAGAGATTATGTGTTGGCTCTTTTGGAACGACGCCGCAGGTCCCAATCTGACACTTCCCGTGAGGCTGCTACCATCGAATCATGCAGTCGCATTTCGACACGCAGCGGACAAGCCTTCCACAAGAGAAACTGAAAACGTCAGCGGCAGCTGGCTTGAATCCGCTAAATTCCGACAGTATTCCATCGCATGCGTCAGCGCTCTCGGCCGGAGTTGAATTCCTGCGACAGAATCCATTTCGGTCCCTGGCCATTTCCGCAGCAGTGCTGATTCCCTGCCTCTGGCACCGGAGAATTGAGGCTGGAGACCTCGCGAGCCATACTTACAACGCGTGGCTTGCGCAGTTGATCGAGCGCGGCCAAGCCCCCGGCTTGTGGCTTGCGAAGCAATGGAACAACGTTTTTTTCGACATATGTCTCAGCCGCTTGGGGGCGCTTGTTGGGCTGCAAGTAGCGGAAAAAATTTGTGTTTCCGCAGCTGTCTTGATTTTCTTTTGGGGCGCTTTCGCCTTGGTTGGCGCAATCACTCAGCGCGCTCCGTGGTCGCTCACGCCTTGCATCGCGATGTTTGCCTACGGCTGGACATTTCAGCAGGGATTTCTGAACTACTACATTTCTCTGGGACTCGCGTTCTTTGGCATTGTGTTGCTGCAACGTGGGAGAGGACTTGAACGCGGCCTCGTTCTGGTGCTGTTGGCGCTTACATGGATGGCTCACCCGCTTGGCGTA
>DATAPT010000575.1:0-8638 GCA_036265065.1 Candidatus Acidiferrales bacterium
GCGGTCTGCTTCAGCGGCGTGTCATCGGCGTAGCGGTTCCAGTCGCCGGCACTTTCGGTGACGTGGCAGTCCGTGCAATTCATGTTCAGCGAGGCCGAGAAGAAGCCCATCGTGCCCATGAATTCGTCCATGGGAATTCCGCGAAGCACCTGAATATTTTTGAAGACCTCTTCCGACATCTGCGGCTTCGGGCCCATGGCGGCCTTGTCGGATTGGCTGTGTGCCCAGGGGGTCCCCAGGAGGCACAAGATCGTGGTTCCCATGGCACAACGGATCGCTCGTCTGGAACGGAGCTTCATTTTGCCTCCCTCACTCGCCGTGCGTAAGCGTGTCGAGCCGTCCGGCAATCCAAGCAGACCGGAGCTCGCGCGGTTCTATACGGTTTTAAATTCAGCCGCGCAAAATAATTTGAAAGGTGACGCCGGTTGGCCCGGCCCCGCGACACTATACATTCGTCCGGTTCCGGGCGCAACGAAAACGTGCCTGCAATTTTTGATGTGGGCACAAAACTAAAATGACCTGGACATCATGCGTGCTTGCCGGTCATGGGCTAAAGAGTCTGTGTGAGGACTGCAAAATTGTAGCCTCAGCGGCTAAAGCCGAACCGATTTTGCATGACTTATGTCGTGGCTAAAGCCACGACCCACAACGATTCTGCAGTTCTCACACAGACTCTAAATCCCAGTTTTTCTTCGTGTTTTTATGTCGCGGTTGAATAGGTTGCGGAAAAAGTACTATTTGTCATCCCGAGCGAAGCGAGGGATCTGCTTTTCTTCGGGGCTTCCAAGAAACAGAAGATTCCTGGGGCAAACACCGCCCTTCGGAATGACAGCGACGGTGGGTTTTTCCGAGGACTGTGAAGCCGCGACCCACAAAGTACATTTGAGTAAATCTTTATTAGACGGCCCGTAACGAACCAATTTCTCAGAACATAATTTTTCGGACAGGTTTCACGAGCCATGCAAATGCTGCATGAGCCAGCAAACGGCGATCAACGCTTATGTGCCTGGGCGTAATCGATGGCGAACTTTTTGAGAGTGGGGCTGGTCATGCCCAGGTCGGTTGCTTCCTTCGCGGCGCGGTCCACATCCCAGTGATCGACCACCATTCGCTTGATAAACCACATGGTGGCCGCGCGGCCGCCGCCTGCGCAGTGAATGAAAGCCGGGTCGCTGCCCTTCGAGGTGATCGCGTCCAGAAATTTATCGACTACCGCTGCGTCGGGCGCGGTGCTGCTGAATGGGATCGAGTAGTAGCGAATATCGGCGGCTTTTGCGGCTGCTTCCTCCGCTTCGAGGTTTGCGCCGTCTTCGCTGGCCTGGCGCAGATTGATGATGGACGCGAAACCATATTTCTTAATGTCGGGCACGGCAGTGGCCTTGATTGCGCCGGTGCACGCCACCGTCGTTTCGATGCGATGAAAATTGGTGATGCCATCGGCCGTTTCCTTAGTTACTTCCTGTGCGCGGACTGGCGCCGCTGCGAGCCATACGCTCGAGAGCAGAGTCGCCACAATCAGAAATCGCGAATTCATGAAAACCTCCATTGGGAACAAATGCATTATGCGACGAACTTGCGGGGTAAAGCTAGTTTTCTGAAATTGCGTTTGTGGCGCAGGCGTCGCGCCGGCAGGGTTTCGGCTCGTTGGAAATCAAAATCTGCCGGCGGGACGCCGGCGCTACAAAACCTCCGTATTATCCGTGCATAGAATATTTTTGAGACTGAAAATGCTAGTGGGCTAGTTTTGGGGGCGGCGGTTTGTGTCCTTCGGGAGCGATGGCTATAATAATGGTGACGGTTTTAGAATCAGTAACAGTAAAAATCATGATCATTCCGGCACAAATCGAAAATGTAGCTGCAATGGCGCATCTGGACCTGGAAGAAGAGATTGCGCGGCTGAAGAGGGAGATGAATGCCGTCATCCTAGCGCATTACTATCAGGAGTCGGAGATTCAGGATCTCGCTGATTTTGTTGGGGATAGCCTTCAGCTTTCGCAGCAGGCGGCGACCACCAAAGCGGATGTGATCGTGTTTGCCGGCGTGCTGTTCATGGCGGAGACGGCCAAGATACTGAACCCTACGAAGCTTGTGCTGCTGCCCGATTTGAAAGCAGGGTGCTCGCTGGCCGACGGATGCCCGGCGCCGCTTTTTAAAGCGTTTCGGGAACGCTACCCGGACCATACGGCCGTTACGTACATCAATTGCAGCGCGGAAGTGAAGGCGCTGAGCGACATCATCTGCACATCGAGCAACGCCGAGAAAATCATCCGGCAGATTCCGCCGGAGAAGCCCATTCTTTTTGCGCCGGACCAACACCTTGGACGCTTCCTAATGAAGAAAACAGGGCGCGAGATGACGCTGTGGCCGGGAAGCTGCATGGTGCACGAAATGTTCTCCGAAAAGAGCCTGGTGCAATTGAAGGAGCGGTATCCGAAGGCGCTTGTGCTGGCGCATCCGGAGTGCCCTGAATCGGTGCTGCGGCATGCCGATTACGTGGGATCGACCACGGGAATTTTGAATTTCGCGACGCACAATCCGGCCATGGAATTTATTGTGGCCACGGAGAGCGGCATTCTGCACCAGATGATCAAGGCCTGCCCGGAAAAAACTTTTATTTCCGCTCCCGGCGAAGGCGGTTGCTCGTGCAGCGAATGCCCGCACATGAAGCTGAACACAATGGAGAAACTGTATTTGTGCATGCGCGACCGGACGCCGGAAATCACGCTCGATGAAGACTTGCGGCAGCGCGCTTTAAAACCCATTCTCCGAATGCTGGAAATGAGTTAACCTCTTCCCTTCCGATATGCCCCATTCCCTCGACGCCGCCGCATATCACAGTTTGCTTCGATCCTTTCTTGCCGAAGATATTGCCGCCGGGGACATCACGACCGAAACGACGGTACCCGAAAACTTGCGCGCTCGCGGCGAACTGCTAACTAAGGCGCCACTGATTCTTGCGGGGATTGATTTATTCGCGGAAGTTTTTCTCCTGCTCGACTCCAGCACTCAGGTTGAAATCATTTCACACGACGGCGAAGAACTTGCACCGGGAAAAATTCCACTGCGGATCGGCGCGTCCGCTCGCGCGCTGTTGTCCGGCGAACGCGTTGCTTTGAATCTTTTGCAGCGGCTGAGCGGCGTGGCGACGCTTACGCGCCGGTTTGTGCGCGCCGTGGAAGGCACGGGCGCCGCCATTCTGGACACGCGAAAAACCACTCCGGGCCTGCGCACGTTGGAGAAATACGCGGTGCGCGTGGGCGGCGGAAAGAGCCATCGCAAGGACCTCAGCGAGGCTGTGCTCATTAAAGAAAATCATATTCGCATGGCGGGGGGCGTTTCCGCGGCTCTGCAGGGCGCGGAGTCGGCGAAAGGGCGCGCGGCGTGGATTGAAATCGAAGTTACAAATTTGGAGGAATTGCGCGAAGCGCTTCCGCACAATCCGCACGTCATCTTGCTCGACAATATGGGGCCGTCGGTCACACGCGAAGCGGTGGAAGAAGTGCAGCGCCATGCGGGGCCGCATCCGATTCGCACGGAAGCTTCCGGGGGAATTACGCTGGAGAACGTGAGAGCGTTTGCGGAGGCGGGCGTGAATTGGATTTCCGTGGGAGCGCTGACGCATTCCGCTCCGGCGGTGGATTTAAGTTTTGAGATTGAGCCGGTCTGATAAAGTGGTTGAAGGGTGTTGTGACCCACCTCTTTAGTAGCATCGATTTAGGCATAGCTTCATCTAAACCCTCGCCTCTGAAGAGGCGAGCTACAGCAAAGCGAAGGCTCGCTACAAATTATGAATTCTTCGATTCGGACGGACATTCTTGTGATTGGAAGTGGGCTGGGCGGGCTTGCGGCGGCGTGGGAAGCTGCGAACGCCGGGTGCCAGGTTACGCTGCTGACGCGCGCGCATGAAACACAGGACAGCAATACGTTCTGGGCGCAAGGCGGAATTATTTATCGCGGGCACGACGAGAAGCCTGAGCAACTCGTATCAGACATTCTGGTTGCCGGGGCCGGACTCAGTTCGCCGGAAGCGGCTTCGCTGCTCAGCCATGAGGGGCCGCGCCTTGTTAAAAAAATATTGATTGACGAGCTTCACGTTCCGTTCGATCCATCGCCTGAAAATCCGCAGGAACTGGATTTGACGTCCGAGGCCGGACATTCGATTCCGCGCATTATTCATTTTAAGGACCGGACGGGCTATTCGATTGAGCATGTATTTTCAGAGCGCGTGCAGGCGCATCCCAATGTAAAAGTGCTGGCGAATGCGACGGCGGTGGATTTGCTGACGGCGTCGCATCATTCGGTTGAGCCCACGGATGTGTATCGTCCGCTGAGCTGCGTGGGCGCGTATGTGCTCGACCAGGCGACCGGAAAAATTTCATCGGTGCTGGCAAAAGAAACGATTCTGGCGACGGGCGGGCTGGGAAGCGTTTTTCTGCACACGACCAATCCTCCGGGGGCGCGCGGCGATGGAATTGCGATGGCCTATCGCGCCGGGGCGCGGTGCATCAATCTGCAGTACGTGCAATTTCATCCGACGGCGCTGCTGGCGCCGGACCGCTGCTTTCTGATTTCAGAAACGGTGAGGGGCGAGGGCGGCATCCTAGTGGACCGCCACGGCAAGGAATTCATGCAGAAGTTTCACGCTGCGGGATCGCTGGCACCGCGCGATGTGGCGGCGCGCGCGATTTATCAGACGATGCTCGAGACAGGCGAGCCTTGCGTGTATCTGGACATCACGCACAAACCCGCGGATTTGCTGCGCGACCGCTTTCCGGGAATTTATGCGGTGTGCATGGAGCGCGGCATCGACATGACGAAAGAGCCGATCCCCGTGGTTCCCGCGGCGCATTACAGTTGCGGGGGAATTGCCACGGATACCTGGGGACGCACGACCGTCGAGCGGCTGCGCGCGGTGGGAGAAGTGGCATGCACGGGGCTGCATGGGGCGAACAGGCTGGCGAGCACTTCGCTGCTCGAATGCCTGGTGTGGGGAACGCGCGCGGGGCAGCAGGCTTCCGAGCGGATTCTGTGCGGCGATGAATTTTATTTTCCGCAAATCGCGGACTGGCGCTATGAGATGGAGCCCGCCGACCCTGCATTAATTTCGCAGGATTGGTTGACGATTCAGCACACCATGTGGAATTACGTTGGATTGATCCGCAGCGAAAAGCGGTTGAATCGCGCGAAGCGGGTGCTGCAAGAACTGGACCTGGAAATTGCGCGCTTTTATGAAAAATGCGAAATCAGCGATTCGATTATCGGGCTGCGCAACGGGATACTTACGGCGCTGTTGATACTGGATGCGGCGGACCAGGCGCATGAGAGTCGCGGGTGTCATTACCGGATGGATTGAGTTCGTGATTCGTGAATTGTAATTCGTGAAAGAACGGGCAGATGGCCCAGCCATGTTATTCACGAATTGCAAATTTCAAACCGCGCATGGGAAATTGCAAATCTAAAATTTGAAATTTCAAATCTAAAACCTAGAAGCTCAAACCACAATTCGCAAATCTTAAACCAACAATCACAAATCTCAGGCTTCAAATTTCAAACCAAGAATCACGAATCACGATTCACGAATTACGATTCACGATTCCCTACGCCCAGGAATAGCCGTGATTTGCGATCGGCACGGAACGCAGGCGCTCGCCTGTGGCTGCAAAGATCGCGTTGCAGACTGCGGGAAGGATCGCGGGGAGCGCGGGCTCTCCCAAACCTGTGGGCGGATTCGCTGTGGTCAGGAAATGGACTTCGATTTCGGGCGGCGCCTGCGTCATGCGCACGGGCGGATACTGGTGGAAATTACTCTGCATCGCGCGGCCGTTGTAGAAAGTAATTTCGTAGCCCATGACCTGGCTTAGCGCGTCGATCACCGCGCCCTGCACCTGGTTCGTGGCATTGCTGGGATTGATGACCTGGCTGCCGATATCTCCCGCCACCCAAATCTTGTGAATTTTTATTTGTTTCTTATCGCTGACGCTCAGTTCGACGACCTCGGCAAAATATCCCAGATGTGAAAAATAAAATGCCACGCCCTTGGCATGTCCCTTGGGCAACTGGCTGCGTGATTTCCAATCGGATTTTTCGGCGACGAGTTCCAGTACGCCGCGCATGCGCTCCGCGTTCATATCGGGCTCACGCAAAGTGGGCTGAGCGGCTGGATTATTGATGCGCGGAGCGGACAGCATGTCCAGGCGGAACGCGACCGGATCTTTTCCTACCGCGTGCGCGAGTTCGTCGACAAAGGATTGAAACACGAATGCCAGCGCGTTGCTGCGCGGCGCACGCATCGCGCCGGTGGGCTGGCCGAAAGGGATCAGGGAAACGTTCAGCGAATAATCCGGCAGAAATGTTCCGGGAAATTCGTTTTGCGGCATGTTGGCTGCGTAGGCGAAGACTCCCTTATCGCCGAAAGCGGTGTAGTGATTGCGCCACGCCGCGATTTTTCCGTTGGAGTCGAGTCCAGCTTTCAGGAAATGGAAGCCGGCGGGCCTGTAGAAATCGTGGGCCATGTCGTCTTCGCGGGTCCACAAAAGTTTTACGGGGCCGCCGATTTCTTTGGAAATCCAGGCGGCTTCGACCGCGTAATCGTTGGAAAGACGGCGGCCAAATCCGCCGCCGGCGCGCATCAAGTGGATCGTGATGTTCTCCGGCGGAATGCCGAAAGTGGAAGCGACCAGTTGACGGCCGGCTTCCGGCGTTTGCGTAGGAGCCCACAGCTCGATCTTTCCGTCTTTGTAGTGCGCGGCGCAATTCTGCGGTTCGAGCGGCGCGTGGGAGAGAAACGGGTAGGAGTACGCGGCTTCGACCACTTTTGCGGCCTTTTGCATGGCTGCGGCTTCGTCGCCATCTTTGCGGTAAACGTATTCCGGGGGCTGCTGCGAAAGTTCCGTGGCGCGCTTGGTGTAACCCTGGCTGCTTTCCCTCGCGGTCGCGCCTTCGTCCCACTTCACTTGCAATTTTTTGCGCGCGGTATTTGCCTGCCACCAGCTATCGGCAACAATTGCGACGCCGGGCAGCAGGCGATCGAGATCCGTTCCGCGGCCTTCGACAATAAACGCATGCTTCACGCCGGACATACTTTTAATTTCGCCCAGATTCGCGCTGACAACTTTGCCACCGTATACTGGGCACTTTTGAAAAACAGCGAACAGCATTCCCGGCAGCGTAAAATCGATGCTGTAAATGGGTTTGCCGACGACGATCGAAGCGTTGTCCACGCCGTGCTTCGGCTGGCCCATGATCGTGTAATCTTTGGAGGCTTTTACCTTCACATCTTTCAGAGCGGGCGGCGTGAGAGTTGCGGCCTTGGCCGCAAGCTCGCCGTAGCTGACGGAGCGGTTTGATGCGCTGTGCATCACTCGGCCGGCGGAAGTGGTGAGCTCGGATTCCGGCACGTTCCAGGTTTGCGCGGCTGCGCTTACAAACATTTGGCGGCCCGCCGCGCCTACTTTGCGGAGCGGGTCCCAGTTCACGGGAGTTGATGTGCTGCCGCCGGCGCGCTGAGGACCGTACTTCAATTCATCGAGATCGGCCTGCTGAATTTTTACGTCCTTCCAGTCGACATCCAATTCATCCGCAATAATCATGGGCAAAGCGGTCTTGATTCCCTGCCCGACTTCCGGATTTTTGGACATGATGGTGACACTGCCGTCGGCGTCGACGCGGATAAATGCCGTGGGCACAAATTTTGCGTTGGGCGAAGTGGGCGCGGGCGAAATCGATTTCGGCTCGCCGTCTGCGAATACTTTCGTAATAGGATCGGCGTAAAGCGCCAGCAAAAATCCGCCTGCGCCGATGGTGCTGACGCGGAGGAAAGATCTGCGGCCGATCAAGCTGGAGTTATTGGGTGTCGGTTGTTTCAATGTGGTCGCCATAATTTTTCCTTATTCCTTCCCCGCCAGATTGTGGGCGCTTTGCGCTGGCATGTTCGATTGGTTCTGCGCAATCACAGCGGCGCGATGAATCGCGGGGCGAATGCGGAGGTAGGTTCCGCAGCGGCAAATATTTCCGTTCATGGCGTCTTCGATTTCCACGTCGGTCGGACTCGGCGTGTGTGCGAGGAGCGCGGAGGCGGACATCATTTGTCCGGCCTGGCAATAGCCGCATTGGGGCACGTCGAGTTCCTGCCATGCAAGTTGCACGGCGTGCGTGCCGTTCGCGGAAAGGCCTTCGATGGTGGTGATCTGCGCATTTGCCGCAGACGAGACCTGCGTTTGGCAGGAGCGCACTGCGCGCCCATTCAGATGCACCGTGCACGCGCCACACAGGCCCGCGCCGCAGCCGAATTTCGTGCCCTTCATGTTTAAAACGTCACGGATTACCCAAAGTAGGGGCATGTCCGCGGGCACGTCGACCGAAGTAGACCTTCCGTTTAAGTTCAATTGGTATGGCATGGCGTTCGCTCCCGGAATTCTGAGGCCTCGAAATTGGAGGCTGTCTGGTGACGGACCTGGGGCCCTCGATTTTTTATTATTTCATGTCGAGTCTTAATTCTACCATTTGAGGCTAAGGCGATGGCAAGCGGTGAAAGAAGAGGAGTTTTTAGTAGCGCGGGCTTCACAGCTTTGCAGAAAAAGTATTCTATTTTGTCATTCCGAGCGGAGCGAGGAATCTCTCTTTCTTTTTCTTTGTTTTC
>DATAPT010000576.1:0-4565 GCA_036265065.1 Candidatus Acidiferrales bacterium
ACGTGGTTTTTCCTCAGCAAGAATGAGCTCGCAGCCTACGAAATTTCCGATGTGACTCTTACCCTCCCGCTACGTCCATGTTGTTTCTGGAAGCCGAGAAGCGTACGATGCGTTGGATTAATTCCTACAATTACAATGTAATTTTAAGCTGCGCATGAGGAGGATCGTTTATATGCGAAATCAGCTGGCAACGGGAATGCTGGTGCTTGCTGCGATATTAGGCGTGGCTGGCGCCGCGCAATCACAAAGCAAACCTCAGCCGTCTGCGCCTCCCCTTGCGTCAAAAACTACAGGAGCGAATCCTGGCACAGACTTTACGGGCGTGTGGAATGCAATGCGCGGCGATTACGATTTCTCATCGTTTAGCAAAGGCGATCCTCCAATGACTCCTTGGGGAAAAGCACAATTTAACGTGGCCAAGCCTTCACAAGGGCCGCGCGGCGTTTCGTTAAAAGAAACGACAGACGCAGTTTACAAGTGCTTTCCGCCAGGCATGCCCTACATCTATTTGCAACTCTTTCCAATGCAAATTGTCCAGACATCAAAGGAAGTAATCGAAATTTTCGAGTACGATCACATCGTTCGACACATCTACGTCGACGGACGCAAGCATCCGGAGGATTTGACGCCCACCTACAACGGCCACTCCGTTGGCCACTGGGAAGGCAATACGCTGGTCGTGGACACGGTCGGCTTGAACGGGAAGCTTTGGCTCGATCGCCTCGGCCATCCCGAGAGTGAACAGATGCACATCGTTGAGCGTATCCATCGCGTGGATGAAAAAACGCTGCAGGTCGAATTCACATTTGACGATCCCAAGGCCTATCCGAAGCCCTGGAATGCCGTGTTGAGGTTCGGCTTACGCCAGGATTGGGACATCCTGGAACACGTCTGCGAAGACAACATCGCCTTCGAAAGCTTTGAGAAATAGGCGCATCTTTCATTCGAAATATGCGCGGTCCCGCGCATACACGACTGCCCGAAGTGACGCCACCCGCATGGTTGTGGCACTATGCAAAGGCTTGCAACTCACGGGGGGAAGAACATGAATCTCAAGAATGCTACAGCATTAATCACCGGCGGCAGCAGCGGAATCGGGCTGGCCATTGCGAAATTGCTCGTCGCCAGCGGCGCGCGCGTCGCCATCACCGGGCGGGATGAAAAAAAGCTCTCGGAAGCAGCGAAGGAATTGGGCGTGCATCCAATTCATGCGGATGTCTCGGTAGAGGCGGACGTTGAGCGGAGTTTCAAGGAAGTTATGCAGAAATTTGGCGACCTCGATATTCTGGTGAACAATGCGGGCACTGGCGTGTTCAAAAACTTGGTCGATATGGGCAAGAAAGAATTTGAGGATGTATTTGCCACGAACGTCACGGGCGCGATGCTGATGGCTCGCGAAGCCGCAAAACATTTCGTGAAGAAGCAGCGCGGAAATATCGTGAATATTTCTTCCACCGCCGGCTTGCGAGGCGCCGCGAATGGGACTGCCTATTACGCCAGCAAATTTGCGCTGCGCGGCATGACCGAGTGCTGGCGCGCGGAGTTGCGCAAATATAACGTGCGGGTGATTCTCGTGAATCCCAGCGAAGTGGTCACCAATTTTTTTCAGACGGCCGGGCTGCCGCAAAAAGTCAATGCCAGCAAGCTTCGCGGGGAAGATATTGCCTTCGTGGTGAAAGCCATGCTGGAAATGGACGATCGCGGTTTTGCGCCGGAAGTATCCATCTTCGCTACGAATCCCCAAGATTAATAGCTGGGCAAAAATTGAGCGCTTTAAGTAGGACAGGCTTCAGCCTGTCTTCTTTTGATTTTTTGTGACTCGGCAGAAATCAAAAGAAGACAGGCTGAAGCCTGTCCTACTTAATGCCATAAATCTGGCGCGCTTGTTATTTTATATTATTTTCTTTGCCTTCTTTTACGTAGGCCACGGCCGTGGCAATGTGATTCCGGCTGTGAATTGATTTTTTCTTGGCAAGATGCGCAAACATCTGAATGCCAAAGCCGCCGTCCAGATCATCTGTAATTCTTTTTTTCCAGGGACGCCTGATAATCTGCGTCGTCAGCCGACGCGTGATGCGCGGCTGAGTCATGATGTGCGCAGCAAGCTGTTTTGCCCGATCGAGTAGCCGATTTCGCGGCACAACCTCATTCACCAATCCATACTCGAGTGCTTTTTTTGCGTCAATCGCCTGACCAGTGAGCAGCGCATAGGCTCCGCGTTTCGTGCCCAACAGTTCCAGGAAGCAGCTGTGAATGCCGTCTCCCGGAACCGAGCCGATGTCATAGTGCAGATCGAAAATGACGGCGTCTTCGCTGCAGATCGAGATGTCGCACATGAGGCAGATTTCCGTATGAAAACCCGGCCCGTTCAACACGCCAATGGTGGGAATTTCCAGATCATTCACCAGCGAACTGACGTTAATGCGCCCATCTTTGTAAGCGTATTCATAGGCCCAGTGTTGCAAATCCTCCTGCTCCAGCTTGAAACCCTCCGGATCGGCATCCATCATGAAATCTTCGCCAGACCCGGTGAAGATCATCACTTCGTTCTCCGGGTCCGCGCCAATGGTTTTGAAAAGCTGGCCGACCGAGCGATGATTTTCGACGCTCAACTGAATGGGCCCGCCCGCCGTGTGCGCTTCCACGACGACCACTCCGTCCTTGCTGCGTTCCATTTTGTAATGATTCTTGAATCGTTCTTTATATTCCTCAAACTTGGGCGTAGGAATAAAATCCACGAGTGACATATCCGCATCTCCTTATTCCGAGGTGGCGCCGGCGTCCCGCCGGCGGTATTTCAAAGGTTGGGGCAAAAATAAAAAGTTTAAATATGCTCAGAGAAATGGCACCCGTTACGACTTTGATCCAAGCCCCGCATTCCGAGCAATCACTTGCGTTACACTCGACCAATCCATTTCACCCTGCCCCTGCGCGAGTCCCGAAAGCAAATGATCGTGAATCAGGCTGGCGAGCGGCATGGGAGAAGCAACTTCTTCGGACGCCGCCAATACCAGGCGTACATCCTTCAATCCCAGCTTCAAGGCAAATCCTGCGGGCTCGAATTGCTCTTTCGCGATCATGCGGCCGTAGCCGGTAATTACCTGTGAGCCTAAGAGTGAATGCATGACATCAAGGAAAGTCTCCGGAGAGACTCCCGCTTTCCGCAGGGTGGCATAAGCCTCCCCCAGCGCCTCGATGGCGCTGATCACCATGAAGTTTCCGCAAACTTTGGTCACATTCGCTTGCCACGGCTCCGCGCCCATAACAAATGTTTGGCGCCCAATTGCGTCAAACAACGGCCGGCAGCGTTCCACAAGCTCAGCCGGTCCTGCGACCGTCACCACCAGATTCTTGCTCTCCGCCGCGTCGGGACGTCCAAAAACCGGGACGCTAAGATAGCCTTGTTTGCGCTTCGCATGCTCTGCCGTCAGCCTGCGCGCCATATCCGTGCTGATCGTGCTGTGCGACAGGTGAACGCAACCCGCCTTCATGGCGAGAGCAGCGCCATTTTCCCCGAAAATAACTTGCTCTAGCGCGTGATCGTCGGCAACCATGGTCATTACCGCTTCCACGTCCCGGGTAGCATCCGCCGGGGAGCTGGCGACACGTGCGCCGTCCTTGGCCAGCGCCTCCGCTTTCTCGCGGCTGCGGTTATACACGGCCAAAGAGTGCCCTGCGCGGATCAAATTGCGCGCCATTCCGGCGCCCATTCTTCCCAACCCAAGAAATGCGATTTTCATAGCCGCCAGCATAACGATTCTGTTTAGGGGAACCAAGTAATTTCATCGATCCTTCCCACTAACGGCCACGATCGAACATCTATTACATGTGTGTACGGAACTAAATTTTATTTATTTGCGTGCTGAATCAGGTGAAATACCGATGGAAATCATTTTGGATTTTTCTAAGAATGAGGCACGGGCTGCTCCGTAGGTTGCCCTCCAAGGCGGTTCCTTTAGGCGTGCTCCCCCAGACTCACGCGGATTGACTGAGCTACGAGGAATGGTCTATCCTCCGCACAAACAGATTGGTTGTGTCGAAGTGAATAGGCCCTGCCCGGATTCTGAAAAGAATAGGAATTTAGATTCGTGCAAGCCTTCGGTAGTGTAGATTGCCAAAAGGCTAGCGAACCATACTTTTCGTGGAGGTCGCGCGAGGAGAATCGTTGTCCCCTAACTCTCTTCGCCGTCCAGATTATTAAAAGTCATCCTTGACTAATGCGGTCGGAGGTCTTGGTATGAGATTTCATCGCGCCTTCTTCCTTTTTTCCCTCTGTGTAATTCTGTGTTTATTTCTGGTGCTCTTATCCGCACCTTTGGCCGCGGCTCCGGCAGACCCTGCGCAAACATCTTCCGCCAAGGCTTCGCACCCTGCTGATGAAGCGTCTATTCCTGGGCCGATGCGCTCGTTTCTGCGGATGGCCGCCATCAGCCAGCAAATTTCACCCGATGAGTTGCTCCCGCTGCTTGCGCGTAACGTTGTCATGAATGGCTATGAAGTGGGCAGGCCCACGCAATTCCTAGTGCTCCTGAATTGGTATATGGACCAGGCACGAGAACTGGAAG
>DATAPT010000577.1:0-5039 GCA_036265065.1 Candidatus Acidiferrales bacterium
AGAAGTCCGTATTTTGCGAAAAGCCGCCGGCCATATCGCTGAGCCAAACGCAAAAAATGAAAGACGCCGCCGCGCGCACGGGCGGATTCCTGCAAATGGGATTCATGCGCCGCTTCGACGCCGGCTATGCCGCCGCTAAGAAAAAAGTTGAGGAAGGCGTCATCGGCAAACCCATCGTGTTTAAATCTTCCTCACGCGACCCGTATCGGCCTTCGCTGGAATATGCGAATCCTAAAAGCAGCGGCGGCATGATCATGGATATGGGCATTCACGATTTCGATTTGGCGCGCTGGTATATGGGTGAAGCCGAATCGGTGACGGCCATCGGCGGAACGCTCGCCTATCCGGAGCTGAATGAAGTGGGCGATATCGACAACGCCATCGTCACAATCCGCTTTACGAGCGGCTGCATCGGCGTCGT
This sequence comes from Candidatus Acidiferrales bacterium, assembly GCA_036265065.1. Taxonomy (GTDB): domain Bacteria; phylum Acidobacteriota; class Terriglobia; order Acidiferrales; family UBA7541; genus Palsa-360. The sequence continues at coordinate 422 of DATAPT010000577.1, forward strand.
CGACCTGAGCCGCAGCGGTATCTATGGCTACGACATTTTTGGAGAGCTTCTAGGCACTACCGGCACGCTGCGAATCGGCTATCTGCGCGAGACGCCGCTCTTCGTCATGACCAAGAATCACATCGCGCACGACACCGTGCCCTTTTTTATGGAACGCTTCCGCGACGCTTACCCCACGCAGCTGCAAAATTTTGTGGACAATCTGCGCGAAAATCGCCAGCCACCCATCACGATTGATGACGCCATGGGTTCGTTGCGCATCGCGCTCGCAGCTACGCGCGCGCAAGCTACCGGTAAGACAGTTTCGCTGAAAGATGCTGACTTGTAACTGCGGACCGAGTTCGAGGGACCGAAAATCCCCACCCTTGCAAAATGCGCAAGGGTGATGAACCCGGCTCACGAAAGACATAACAACAATGTCGTCGCTGTGATAAGGAATTGTTAATTAATGCTAAAATCACTGTGCCTTTCTATTTTATTTGTCTTGGGATATATCATTAAGCTTTTCTATCAAATTCTTCTCGGATGGTGGCTGTCACCTCTTATAGCAAGCCGGACCGAAAGCAAACTCAAAACGGAAATTCGAAATGATTTGTCCTTTTTATTCGAGGACTTCGAGGCGCAATTTGTCCCAAATGAGACAAAATCAACCTGGGGAAAAGTCGTTACTTTAGTTTCACAAAATCTGCGTCTCGAATTTGCCTGGGACCGCGGTGAGTATTCGGTACGCATTTCACCTTTGAGGGGTATCGCGGAATGGGTACCAGTAGAGTACGCTTTGATTGCGATTCATTTTGAAGACCCCGCGATTAGTCCCATCCCGCAAGAAGTTTTCTCATCGATTTCAAGGATTTCAGAGATACTTAAACCGCAATATAGTCAATTGGAAGAAGCATATGGGGAGGATCGTTTTCCAACAACGAAAAGGGCCTTGGAAAAAGTCCAATCCCACATATCAGCGGAGACTACATCAAGGTTAGAAGCTCTCAAAGGTAGTGTCATTGAAGCCCAATACATTTGGCTTTGAGAGAAAGTGATTGTTCCGCCGGGTGCCCAATCTCCGGTGATTTTCAACGGGCGGGGGTAGATTACGGCATTCACGGATCGGGAAATCGAATTGCGAATCGGCATTCTTATTCCTTGCGGGTTTGGCGTTCGTAGGGGGCGCGTTCGAGAAGGGCTACGGCACCTAGGACTGCAATGGCGGCGAGCGCGGCCACTGTGTATGCAGCGCCAGCGGAGAGGCGGCTGATGACGAGGGCAAGCGCACCGAAAAATGCGCCGATCGAATACATCAGTAAGACGGCGGTGCGCTGGCTTTCGAAAACATTGGAGAGGCGGTGCGCGGTGTGATCTTTGCCCGGCGTCGTGAATGGGATGAATCCGCGGCGGGAACGCGAAATGGAAATTAGCGTGGTGTCAAAGATTGTCGCGCCGAGAATGAAAATGGGGATCAGCCATGCGGCGTTGTGGCCTGCGGCGATTTCCGGCCTGAGCTTGAGGGAGAGCGTGGCCATCAGGAAGCCGAGGAACATGGCGCCGCCGTCGCCCATAAAAATTTTCGCGGGTTTGAAATTCCAGCGGAGAAATCCAGCGGCGGCTCCCAACACGGCGGCGGCCATTGTGCTGACCATGAGCTGCCCGCTTTGCAGCGCGAAGATGGCGAAGAAAAGTGAAGCCATCGCGGCGACGCCCGCGCAGAGCCCATCCATGTGATCGAGAATGCTGAACGATGCGGTGATGCCCACAACCCAGACCAGAGTCAGCGCCGTGTCCGCCACAATTCCCGGTGTACCCGGCCAATAATTAGAAAAAACCTGCGCTCGGATTCCCGAAAGCAGAAGAATGACGGCGGCGGCGGGCATGGCTCCAAACAATTTGATTTGATGATGCAGCAAGCCGCGATCATCCAGTATGCCGACCACGGCGACGAGCGTTGCGCCCGCATAAATCCCTATTACCTGCGTCAGCGCGGGTCCGTCCATGGAGACAAGAAGCGCGATCAGCACGCCCAGGTAAATCGCGAGGCCGCCGAGCAGCGGCATGGGCTGCACGTGCACTTTCCGCGGGCCAGGATGATCCACCATGCCAACGCGCAGGGCCAGTTGACGCACAGGCACGGTGAGCCCCATGGAGGCAATCAGTCCAACGGCAAATGCGATCAGGCTCGTATTCATAAAGGCGCTGAGTTCAGCGAACTAAATCTTCCAACGTCTCGGAGAAAATCTTAAGCTGTTTTACTCTATCATAGGAAAAAGAAATTTCCCGCGCCCGGCTGCCCATGTTCCGCAATTGTTCCGAGTCATGCAACACCGTGCGTATAGCCTCCGCGACGCTCGCGGGATCGTCCGGATTCGCGGCTATGCCGCAACTGCTGGCGCGAATCGTGCGCACCACGTCGCATTCATCGGGAGCGACGCCCAGGACGGGGCGCCCGGCGGCAAGCGTCGGATAAAGTTTGCTGGGCACAACCACTCCCTCCAAACCTCTTTTCACGGTGACGACGTGCATGTCTCCCGAAGAAAGCACCTGCGGTATTTCACTCGCGGGGCGAAACGGGAGAAAGCGAATAGCGCTGCAACCCTGCGCCATGGCTTCGATTTGCGGCTTCATCGCACCCTCGCCGATGAAAACGAGGCCCACACCTTCGCTCTCCAGCGTGCGCACTGCCGAAATAAGTGTTTGCCACGCGCCATAGAAACCCAAATTTCCGGCGTGGACCAGCACAAATTTAAAATTGCCGCGAATTTCGCGCGCCACCGGATTGTCGGGAGAAGGCAGAGTTTCCGGAATCACGATTCCATCGCGCGAAACGACCACGCGTGCAGGATCGATTCCTTTTGCAATGATGCGATCGCGCATGTCTTCGCCCAGCACAATGACGCGCGCCGCTTTCTTCAGCGCCCAGCGATGCATCGTTTCCCACCGCGCTGTGAAACTTCCGGGACGCACAATTGAGCCGCCCACGGCCATGTCCGGATACATGTCGCGAATGTTGTAGACAAACGAGCGGCCGGACAGGGTCGCTACGATCGCGCCGGCGATGCCCTCGATCGGCGGGTCCGTCATGGCGAGAACAATGTCGGATGGAATAGATAGCGCTCGCGGGATTGCCAGCGATAAATACGTCAAATAATTGGAGACACGGCGGCGCATTTGAAAGCGAGGGTAGGCGGTCGAGCCCACGCGCTCGATGGCCAGGTTACCGCGTACTTCGCGCTGCAAAAAATACGGTGGATGATTTTCCGTTGGATCGTAACTGGGGCGGCCCGCGAGAACGGTCACGCGGTGATTTTCAGAGAGAGCTTGCGCAACTTGTGCCGCGCATTTTGCCGTGGCGCTTGTGTCCGGCGGAAAATATTCGTTTAAGAGAAGAATATGCACGGGCCTATCCGGGGATAAGGAGAAATTGTCGCGGCAGCGAAATCAAGTTTCTGCAAGATTGCTATTCGCCGGTCCAGCGCGGCGCCTCGGGAGGTTTGGGTCTGCGAATCAGGAAATCGCCCAGAACCAGCACATCCATTTTGGTGCGTCGAAAGCAATCAATCGCTTCCTCCGGGCGGCAAACGATCGGCTCGTTGTCATTGAAAGATGTATTCAGCACCACGGGCACGCCGGTCAGATTCGCAAACTCGCGTATCAGCCGCCAATAGCGCGGGTTTTCCTGGTACGTGACGGTCTGCAGGCGGCCGGTTCCATCCACATGCGTAGGCGCGGGAATCACGTCGCGCTTTTCCGGGCGCACGGAATAGGCTTGCGTCATGAACGGGACCGGATCGGATTTCTCGAAATATTCTCCGGTGGACTCCGCGAGAATCGAGGGCGCAAATGGCCGGAACATTTCTCTGTGCTTGATCCTCGCGTTCAAGGTTTCCTTCATGTCCGGCCGGCGCGGGTCGGCGACTATGCTGCGATTCCCGAGCGCGCGCGGGCCCCATTCGGCGCGGCCTTGAAACCAGCCAAGAATTTTTCCGTCGGCCACTTCTTTTGCCGCTTCTATGGCAATTGCTTTTTCATGCAGCTCTAAAATTTCGAGCCCCTCGCTTTGCAGGGGGCTGTCTTTGATCGCGGCGCTAATTTTTTCGTGCGAGTAACCCGGCCCCCAGTAGGAGTGCTCCATGACGAAGGCGCGCGGCAGTCCCAGAATCTGGTGGTGCACGTAATAAGCAGCGCCAATCGCCAAACCTGCGTCACCCGCCGCGGGCTGCACGAATATTTTTTCAAATGGCGTCTGGTCTACAATTTTCCCATTGGCCACGCAATTGAACGCAACGCCACCGGCCAGGCACACCGCCTTTTGTTTTGTGCGGGCATGCAGACTCCGCAGCATTTGGAACAGCACTTCTTCGAGCCGCGCCTGCAGGCTCGCCGCACCGTCGCGATGTTTTTTCTCGACGGGAGCCGAGGGATCGCGGGCAGGCCCGAGTCGCTTGGCCATGTAGTCCGAATACATCGCGCCCAGTTCCGGAGTTTTGTCCGAGTCGCGCCAGGTCATTTCCGGGCCCGTGCGATGATGTTTGAAATATTTCAGGCCCAGGCGGAAGCCGATGCCTCGCGTGTTTCGGACAATGCGCCGGTACTCGTCCATGTAAGCTGGCTCACCGTATGCGGCCAGACC
>DATAPT010000578.1:0-2162 GCA_036265065.1 Candidatus Acidiferrales bacterium
CAACGGCGGCCCCCGGCGAAGCATCTCCTGACGCCGCGCCCGAAGCTCGCCTAAACTCCGCCGCTAACGGCGAAGGTTTTCTGGTGGATTTGCGCGCGCCAATCGATCAGGATGTGCGGCTCTCGATCCTCACTCCGAAAGATCCGGAAGCGATTCAGGTGTTGCGTCACTCCGCTGCGCACTTGCTTGCCGCTGCCGTGCTGGAGCTTTTCCCGAACGTGAAACTGGGCATCGGCCCGCCGATTGATACCGGTTTCTTTTACGATTTTGTCCGCGCGGAGCCTTTTACGCCGGAAGATCTCGAGCGCATTGAAAAGAAAATGCGCGAACTTGCCGGGCAGGATATCCCCAACGAACGCAAGATGATGCCGAAGCCCGAGGCCATCGAGCTGTATCGCAAATGGGACCAGGGATTCAAATGTGAACTGGTGGAAGAACGCGCCATCGAGCCGATGGTTTCGTTCTACACCACTGGAAAATTTATCGACTTCTGCCGCGGTCCTCACATTCCATCGACCGGGCGCATTCGCGCGTTCAAGCTGATGAGCGTCGCTGGCGCTTATTGGAAAGGGCAGGAAGGCAACCCGCAGATGCAGCGCATCTACGGCGCGTGTTTCTATACCCAGCAGGAACTGGACGAATACCTTCACCGTCTCGAAGAAGCCAAGAGGCGCGATCATCGCCGCCTGGGGCAAGAGTTGGACCTGTTCTCGGTTCAGGAAGAGGCCGGACCCGGCCTGATTTTCTGGCATCCCAAGGGCGGCCTGATCCGCAAAGTGATGGAAGACTGGTTGCGCGATGAACTGCTGCGCCGCGGATATGACCTGGTTGTTACGCCGCACATTATGCGGCTCGAATTGTGGAAAATCAGCGGCCACGCCAATTTTTACCGTGAAAATATGTTTGGCCCGGTGGATGTCGAAAAAGACGATTACCAATTGAAGCCCATGAACTGCCCGGGCCACATCCTGATTTACAAATCGCGCCTGCGCAGCTACCGTGAATTGCCCGTGCGTCTCGCCGAACTTGGCACAGTGTATCGTTACGAGCGTTCTGGCGTGCTGCATGGCCTGTTGCGCGTGCGCGGCTTCACGCAGGACGACGCGCATATTTTCTGCATGCCGGAACAAATTGAATCCGAGATCGAGGCCTGCATCGATTTCGCATTCGCCGTGATGAAGACGTTTGGCTTCACCCAGTATGTCGTCGAGCTTTCGGATTGGGACGCGAATCATCCGGAAAATTACGCCGGCTCGCCCGAAGACTGGGCCCGGTCAACCGGAGCGCTGGAAACCACCCTCAATCGCCTGAACATTCCATATAAACGCATGGAAGGCGAGGCGGCGTTTTACGGGCCAAAGATTGACGTCAAGCTGATCGACGCCATTGGCCGCCCCTGGCAGCTGACGACGGTGCAATTCGATTTCAATTTGCCCGGGCGTTTCGGCCTGGAATACGTGGGCGAAGACGGCAACCGCCACCAGCCCCTGATGGTGCATCGCGCGCTGTGGGGATCGGTCGAGCGCTTCTTCGGAATCCTGATCGAACATTATGCCGGAGCGTTTCCCGTTTGGCTCGCGCCCGTACAAGCCGAAGTCCTGCCGCTGAGCGAGAAATTCACGGATTACGCAAAAAAAGTTGTAGTCGCATTGAAAGATGCCGGATTCCGCGCGCACCTGGACGACCGTAACGAAAAGTTGCAAGCCAGGATTCGCGATGCGCAGCTACAGAAGATCCCCTACATGCTGATCGTCGGCGGCAAAGAAGCCGAAGCCGGCACGGTTTCCGTGCGCCAGCAAAGCAAGGGCGACCTCGGCCCGCGTCCGCTCGCGGATTTTCTGGCGGACCTGCGCCAGCAAGTCGATTCCCGCACAATTTAATTTTGAACGCAGATTTAAATTCGAACGCAGATTTTAGTTGCCGGTTTTTTGCTTGTCAGGATATCAAATACCTTGGTCTGAAGGGCGATACGAAGAAACGGTCTCATCGGTGATTGCTTGCACGTACTGATGACGTAGCAAAAACCCTGAACCAAGTGCCCCCGCCATCAGCAACCCCGCAATAATCCACAGCGGCAAAGCAGAAGCCCCAGCCTTGGAGAGAAATACCCACCATTTGTCAAAACCTCGGCCGATTGGCGCGCCTCCGGAAGCCGCGTAATG
>DATAPT010000579.1:0-7139 GCA_036265065.1 Candidatus Acidiferrales bacterium
ATGCGTAACCGTGGTTGGCACGCCTCCCACGGTCGTCGATATGCACGGCAAACCGTTGGCGCGGGCCTCAACCAGGACATGTGGGGTTCCCTCGGAAAGCGTCGGCAACACAAAAATGTCCGCGGCGCGCATGATGTTGAATAAAGGGGCGCCATTCGGCACGTAGCCCGTCCAGCGAATTCGTCTGCTGATGTCGTGGTTGGCAATGATTTCACCCAGCTTATTGCAATAGTCTGGAAATTCGCGCGGCCCTACAATCTCCAGCCTCCACGGAAGGCACGGATCAAGCCGGGAAACGGCGTGCAGCAAGTATTCAATTCCCTTCTCCGGACGTACAAATCCTACGAAAAGAATTCGCACGAGCGATTGCTGGCAAGTGTCGGACCGATAGAAAAACTCGCGCTCTTTAATTGTGCTGGAAACAATTTCGGTAGTTCGCGGAGATGCGTAGGTCTCGGCTAATTCATGGCCGTTGCAGACCAACGCTCCGTTTGTGATCCAGCGTCCCGCGCGTGTGAAGAACCGGTCTTGCAAGGCAAACAGCAAAGAAAAACAATCCGCCGCGCGTCCCTTCCTTGCGCCGGCTCGCAAAACGGCTACCGGATCGCCCACAATCCAATGGCAAATGGGCTTTTGAAATAACCACGCGCAAATGTAAAGGACAACGATATACGGGCACATACCGCGAACGAACACAGCATCCACGCGCCGGCACGTCCGAAGGTAGGCGCGCATGATTCCATACAAATGCAGCAGTGAACCAGCGGTTGAATTCCAGTAGGGCTGTTCGATCAGCTCAAGATTTGGAGCATGCAACGGAAAGTCAAACGGCACAGGAGGTTGGCCGTGTACTACCCTCGCGCACATGTAAACTTTTTCGTACTGCTCGGCCAGCGCCTCGGCCACCCGTCCGGAAGCCGATTGCATAAATATCTCCCCGTCGCAGGAATATGCGCGAACAGGAGTCACGTAGCCCAGAATTTTACTCATATCGATTTACTTTCAATCCGCGGAAATTGAAGCCGGCGATCGCAAATACCGCAAACGCAGATCGGCGACTTGCTGGAAAAACAATCTAAAGTTAACCGCATCAAACGGCCAAAATTTGAGAGGTGAAATTTCCAGCCACTTGGCAGCGGCGATTATCAGCACCAGTAATTGCACGCAGGCGCTGATCCCCACGGCAAACGCCATGCCCATCAACCCAAATCCGCGAAGGAAGAAAAGCATGGATAGCGCCATCACTCCGGCACCAATCAGCTGACTTGCGAATCCAGCCTGTGGACGTCCCGCGCCTCGCAATCCTTGATTCAAAATATTTGCAGATCCCATGACCGCCGCGGAGAGAGCCAAAAGCGTCGCGGGCCGTATGGCTTTGGCATAAGCGAATCCGAACAACGGGCCGACCAGAATCGGAATCAGGCAGGAAAGTGCAACGCCTACCCCGCAAGAAATAAGCGTGGATTGCCGAAACGTTTCCGTGATGATTTTCTCCCTGTTCTTCAGATCTGTTTCATTGGAGAGAACGGCAAACGAAGTGATCCCCAGGGCCTCGCCCAGAGAGGATTGTCCATTCGCAAATGCGCAGGCCACCGCATAAATTCCCGCTGCTTCCGCATTGAACAACGCCACAACCAGAATCGTATCGAGTTGCAGCGAGATCAGATTGCTGATGGTCGCCCCAAAAAATGGCATTCCTCGCCGCATCAGGTGAGAGCATTCCTGCAAGACTGATTTTCCCGCGACGAAAGATTTCCTGTGAACCCAAACGCGGACAAGGAGCGACAGCAACTGGCTGGCAAGAAACGCCGCAACAAACCAGCGAATCTGAACTTTTTTCAAAACCCCGATCAGGCCTACCAAAACGAAATAAAAGACGAAAAATGAAAGGCGCAAAAGGTTGTAGCGGCGCCAGCGCATCCGACCGTGCTCCACGGCCAAAAGCACCTGGTTCAAAATGTCAAGCGGCACGAGTAAAAGAAAAAGCCGGGCGACCGGAAGCAAGTTCAGCCTATCCGTGGGCAAAAGCCATGGGAGCAGGAAATACCCTCCCGCAAGATAGATACAAGCCATCGCCAATCCCACGATAGTTCCCGCGGCAATCCAGTCGCTTTCGTTTTTTGGATTTTTCGCCACTTCACGCGCCACTGCCCAATTGCACCCCATCAATCCCAGATTACTCAAGATTGTGGGCCATAAAATAACTGTAGCGAGCTCACCGCGCGCCGTGGGGCCAAGCAACCGGGCCGTCAAAATCCCTGTCACCGCACCGCAGGCCTGAATCACCACGCTCGTGGAAAATGTTCCGCAGTTGGCCTTGGAGAAAATCATGAGATATTCGCAAGTTAAGCCTCAGCCTCGACCGCGTCCTCCTTCGGCCGAGGTACGCTGTAGTAGGAATAATCGTTCATCGATTTATTCAGGTTATTCAGGACAACGCCGATCAGATTCGTGCCCACCGACCGTGCTTGAGATTCCGCGTACTGCACAACCTGCCGCGGTGTCTCTCCGCCTTTTACGACCAGGATCGTGGCGCTGACCATACTTCCCAGAATCCGGCTGTCCGCTCGATTGAGCAAAGGTGGTGAATCCAGGATCACAAATCGATAAGTCACCATCGACTCCTGCAGCATGGCCCGCATCCGATCCGACGAAAGCAATTCCGATGGGTTTTCCGGAATAGGACCGCAATGCATGATGGATAAACCCCTGACGGAAGTGGGGTAAACCATTTCTTGCCATGCGCCTTGCCCCGACAAATAGCTGCTTAGGCGGGATCCTCTTTGCGGGAAGTATTTCTGAATTGTTGGCCGCCGCATGTCGGCATCGATCAATAAGACAGGTTGGCCAAGCTGCGCCAGAGAAAATGCCAGATTTACGGCAACAGTCGTTTTCCCTTCGCCGGGCTGCGCGCTTGTTACGAGAATGGAATTCGCGAATCGCCCTGATGCAGAGAGGATGACCGATGTTCTGAGCTCGCGAAACGCTTCCGAAAAAGCCGATCCTTTATGAATCCCCAGGTCGTTGCCGCAATGTTCGTCGGCAAAAATATATCCCAAGGCATTTTTAGTCTCGCTGGTGCCTAGATTCAGCTCCTTTTCCCCTCGAGATATCGTCTTTCGGTTCTTTTTATTTAATGCGGCGTAACTGGGAACAAAACCAATCACCGGCACTCCCAAATAATTGAAAACATCTTCGCTGTAACGAATTGTTTGGTCCAGATGCTCCTTCAGGAAAGCCATGCTGACGCCGAGGCCCAACCCCAAGAATGACGCCAGCCCCAAATTGAGAGGAAAATTGGGAGCGATGGGTTTGAAAGGGACTCTGCCCGGGTCCACCACGCGAATGTTACCCGCTTTGAGGCCAGCGGAAATGCCTGCCTCTTTCAGCCGCTCTAATAAACCTTCATACAACCCCTTATTCGTTTCCACTTCGCGATTCAGCATTCCATATTGCACGGATTTTTCAGCCACGTGGTTCGCCTGGGCCTGCGATTCGTTGAACGATTCCCGAACCAGTTTTTCACGCCGGACAGCGGCAAAATAATCATTGCTGATTTTTTGCGCCGCCCGCCGGCGTTCCGTCTCCAGGGAACTTTGAATTTCCGTAATCTGTCCCTGAATTTCCTTAACTTTTGGATAATCTTCCGTGAACGTAGCGGCCAATTGCGCATGCTCCCGTTGCAGGTCCGTGAGTCGCACGGTCAAATCCTGCAATAACTTATTGTCAAAAACGCCGGGGAGCGATCCGAAGTCGCCCGCCTGTACCAGGCGATAAATCGATTCCTTCTCAAACCGATCCGCCTCGGCCTTGGTCAGTTCACTCTGGATCCCGAGCACGCTTTGATTCACGATACTTTCGGAATCCCCTTTTCCTGTTTCTAAATATAGAAGCCCATTGTCAGCGGAATATTTCTGTAAATCGGCTTCGGATTTTTCGAGTTTCGATTTCAGCTCGTTCAATTGTTGCGAAAGCCAGGAAGATGCCTTTTGCGTGGCGTCCCACCGGGCCTGAAAATTTTTCTGAATATAATTGTCTATCACGGCATTAATCGCTCGCGCCGCCAACTCCGGATCTTGCGAATCGAATCGCAGCTCCACCACGCGGCTTCGGCGAATCGGTCGGATATCCAGCCGGTCTTGAAACCGTTTCAGGACCATTTCCTGGACGAACCGGTCATCCACGTTTTTGATCTGTGTAGCAAGTTCGGCGGCCGAAACCTGCGGTGTGAGGTTCCACGGCCAGTGAAACCTGGAAGGTAAAAATTCACTACTCTGATCCAGGTCAAGTTGATGGATGACGCGCTCGGCCAGATCGTCGCTGCCCAGAACCTTATATTGCGTTTCCAGATAGGCATCGGAAACCTCATCCATCTGAAACAACTCTTGCGGGTTCGGGACGTTGGGATCTTCCTTATCGATTTCAATCAGTGCTTTAGCCCGGTAAACAGGTTTTTCTTTCCAGGATCCGATCAAAACCGTAACAAACAAGACCATGAAAGCCGTCAGCACAGTCCACTGGTGCTTTCGAACAATTCTCCACCAGGCGACCAGGTCCGGCGGTTTTTCCATCTCGGATGGGCGAAGCCCCCCCGGCAAAACGCGCCGCTGCTCCATGCGGACATCGCGCGCAGAGAGTACTTCCATTTTGTTAGTTTCTTTTTCGTCAGAGCCCATGGGTCACCATTTATAAATCGCCACGCCCGCCGCCGTTTGAAGCGCAGCTGCGGACCCTCGATACAACATGCTTTTTGCCGTGCTATTTGGCACAAAAACGACGTCCTTAGGTTCCAGCAATATGTCCATTTTTTTACCTGAAAATATTTTCCCGAGATTTATAGGTATTTCTTCTCGTTTCCCAGTCATCGCATCCGTGCGAATAATTCTTGTCTGGCTGATTGCGGATGTATGCGTCGTGCCTTGGGCAAGTGCCAGCGCCTGTAGAATGGAAATGCTCTCGTTGTTTTGCAAAACAAATCCCCCCGGCTTGTTGACCTCTCCAACTACATACACAATTCCCGCGCGAGACACCGTAACCACATCACCGGGGCGAACCAGTACGTTTATTGCGGGATCGGAAGATTCCAGCAATCTCCTCAGATTTATGTTTTCAACTTTTGGATTTCGATCCTGCGCCGAAGGCGCCAACGCTTCATTTGCGACCAGCATTTCATGCGCCTGGAAGGTATTACTGGCGGCGCTCAGCTTCAAACCGGGATGATTCACATTATTGAAATCCGATTGCCCGCCCCCGTGCAGGATTGACACGGTATCGCCTGCATCGTCAGCCAATCCTTGCGCCATGGAAAGTATTTCGAGCAGAGTCTTGGGTCCGCGAATTTGAAATACCCCCGCCATTTTCACCGCTCCTACGACGGACACCGCGTGGCTTTGCAGTTCTTGAATGAAGACTCCCACGTGTGGATCTTTCATATAAGAGCGGCGCAGTAATTCTTGTAAAACGGATTGCAGTTCGCGTGGCGTCAGCCCGGCCGCGTGAACTTGGCCCAGCAACTGCATGGAGATTTCGCCGTTGTCCGAAACCCGGAGTGTCGTGTTCATTTCCGGCGCTTCAAACACGCTAATGTTCAACAAATCATCAGGCCCTATGCTCGAGTCATTGCGAACAGGAAGGTTAGCTGGGACAACAAGGTCTTCGCGCGCAGTCTGATCCGCCGGAGTTTTCTTCACAACGGTTTGCAACAAAGGAGAATTTTCGGAATTCGCATCCCTAACGCTCTGCGCAAACGCAGGCATCGCAACGGTGAAGAGTGCGGCCAACAGCGTTGCCCGCAAGACGAAATACATGGAGCGTGACAGTTTCATTTTCACCTGACCTCAACCTGCACGGAACGCATTTAGACCGCGCTTTCCACCGAATTGCTTTTCACTCGGAACGTATATTCACGCCGCATGAATTTTTCCGAGACACTTACGCCAATTGCAATCATGGGCGCTTCCACCGCGTGATAAAACAACATGGAAAGGCTCATGAGCACCGATGCGAAGATCGCAATCTGCAACACCGGGACGAAACCTCGGCAAACAACGAACCCGATCCAAATCGCAAAATAATGCAGTAAATATATTCCATAGGAATACCGCGCGATTCGCTTGGCCAATCGCGCGAGAACGTTTTCACGCATTTCTCGAAAGAAACTCACTCCCAGGCCAATCGCAAGGCAGATGTACCACCCGTCTCGATTGGTTGCTTTCCCGAAAACCACAAAAACGCTCCGCAACACGCCCCCAGGAAAATCAGCCAGGTGGAAGCGGGCAGAAATCTGGAGCGGCCCCATAATTTGTAAGCCACGATTCCGGGAAGAAAGCACGGCAAAAAACGAGTAAATTTCAGCAACGCCTCCGCAGGCGAGCGTATGTCCCCTTCGCTAAGCGGCAACATCCCTGAAGAAAAACCTACCGCGAACCATACCGCCACCGCCGCCCACCAGAACGCAATCATTCCCCACCAGGACCGAACCCAGGAGGCGAAAAGAAATAGCGCTGGCAGCGCGACGTACATTTGCAATTCCAACGGCAGGCTCCATAAGATTCCGGGATTCGCCTTTTGCTGGGTCACGTTTTGAACCAAAAACAGATTCGCCAGCAAATTTCCCGCCGATTGGTGAAGCAGATTGAATTTCCCGAATTGCAGGTCCGATGGGATATGAAATAAATAGGCGGACGCAACCACAAGGATTGCCAGTGGATAGATCCGAAAGCAGCGGCGAATCATGAACGGCACAAAAAGTGATTGACTGGATTCCGCATGCAGCCTTTCGAGTGAAAACATGAGCACTAGAGTGGTGTGAACAAAAAACAGCATCACGCCCAGCAATCCGAAATCCGTAACGCGCAATGCGCCAGGCTGCCAGTTAAACATTTTTGCCAAATGAAACCCCACGACCAGCAACACGGCAAATGACCGTAGCAAATCTAGATTTCGCGAATTGGCCGTTAGTCTTTTCATGTCTTCAGCTTTTATTCTTAAAATTATTCACCGCATTGCCGGCCAGATCTTTTATGCAGACCAGCGCTGTTTTTCAAGCCACCGCGGTCAGGCGATTGGCCGGAACTTCCGCACGCATAAGCCCAACTCTTTCCACATTCGATATTTCCACTTCCACGGCAGCAGACCGC
>DATAPT010000580.1:0-2996 GCA_036265065.1 Candidatus Acidiferrales bacterium
GGAGTGCTGCTCAATCTTCAGGGGCACATGGGGCTTGCCGGCTGGCAATGGCTTTTTCTGGCGGAGGGCATGCCTGCCGTGATTCTCAGCGCCGTGTTTCTTTTCTATCTGCCGAATACTCCGGCCGACGCGAAGTGGCTCACGCCGGAGGAGCGAGAATGGCTGGTGAACCGGCTGCGCGATGATAATTCCGCCGCTGCGGGAGCCGGGCACGCGGAGGGTGTTTTCCGTGCCATCTTAAATCCGCGCGTGCTGCTGCTTGGCATTTACATGCTGTGTACCTACATTGGCTTTTACGCGTTCTCATTTTCCGCTCCGATACTCATTCAGCAGAGCACTGGTTTCAGCAATACGAGGGTCGGCTTTGTTGTCGCCATCTTCGGCATGCTTGGGGCGGCGAGCCTCGTGCTCAACGGGCAACATTCCGACCGCGCGAACGAGCGCTACCTGCACATCGCCGTGCCTGTATTTTTGATTGCGGCGGCGTTTGTGGTGGGAGGATTTTCTACGGCGCCGATCTTCGCGCTTCCCGCCTACGCAATTATTTTTATTGGGTTCAATGCAACGGCTGGGCCATCGTGGACGATTCCTTCCAGCTTTCTTACGGGAAAATCAGCGGCGGCGGGGATCGCTACGGCCAATACGATTGCGATCATGGGGGGATTTCTCGGTCCTTACTGGATGGGACTAGCGAAAGACTTTACGGGAAATTACAAGACTGGACTTTTGACGCTGGCGATTCCTACGGTTGCCGGCGGCGTCATTGTGCTGCTCATGCGGCAAAAAAGTGGGCAGACTGACGGTTAAAACTTAGGAAAAAACTTAACACAGAGGACATAGTGAAAAGAGGAGAAAGGCGGAGAATGCGTGCGTAGTCTCTCCCGTTTTCTCCTCTTTTCTCTGTGCCCTCTGTGTTGAAGCCTTAGTTTTTGCGGTGCGACGTAATGCCGCACACGCTCAACCTGCTAGCTAATCTCAAAATGGAAGACGGCCATCACCACGTTTGTTCGGCGATTCAGCAGAACGACGTGGCCGCCGATCACTACGTGCGAACAATCGGGCGGTGGCGGAGGCATGCGCCGTTCCAGGTCCACGGGAACCGGCTCGATGCGCTTTTGCAATCCGGGAGGAAGCGTGCCGCGAACCTCAAGCTGCCTTTCGAGACCGGGAGGCAAGCGATCTTTTTTCGCGAGGCCCGGAGGCAACGAGTTTCGATGGCCGCGATACCAATCGCGCATGGCATCGCCATCGTGGTCACTGAAAGTGTAGGCGCGCGCATCGTCATCATCATCCTTCTTGTCTTTATCATGGCCATGGCCTTTGCCGTGGCCGTTGCCTTGCGCGAAACTCACCGAACTCGCCAGTGCCAGGGCCATTAGGATACTCATGCCATAACGCAAAAAACGTGATCTGTTCTTCATCGGGTCTCCAGATTCAAAGTATGGGTGGGCACAACCAGCCTATCGGCAGGCAAGGCAGCAGGCAACGTTCGAAAAAATCAGTGGTGCCGTGGAGGAACCCTGTACCGAGGGACAGGAATTTGCCGGAACTTACTGTTACATCTTGTAGCGGCCGAGGTCTTCGTCGGAGAGGCCTTCGAGCCATTTGCGGAGTTCTTCGCTGGTGGATTTCTCGGAGATGGCGCTGGAAACTTTTGAGCTTTTCAGGACTTCGTCTTCCACGAAAATGGGGCAATCGACGCGCAATGCCAGGGCGAGTGCGTCGCTCGGGCGCGAATCGATGGAAAAAATTTCGCCGTTGCGCTCCACCCAGATCAGCGCATAAAACGTGTCATCCTTCAGATCGTTCACGACAACTTTTTGCACGCGCACATCAAGCCCGAGGAAAACATTGCGCAGCAAATCGTGCGTCATCGGGCGCGGAGTTTGCACTTTTTCAATTTCGAGGGCGATGGCATTTGCTTCGTAGATTCCGACCCAAATGGGCAGAACGGCTGTGCCTTGCGCATCTTTTAGCACAACGATAGGCATGTTGGTGACCGGGTCCATCATCAGTCCGCGGATCTTCATTTCGACTTCCATGGAAACCTCCCCGGATACTGATATTCGCGGCAAATTCTTCTACCTCTTAGATCAAAAAATCTCAGTCGCCCTGTTGCACTTCGTGGTGTCGCCGCTACGAAAGCGGACAGCCAATTTTCTCTGTCCTAAGCAAATTATACTTCGTGTTCCCCCACCAAGCTAATCGGTCCGGCGCTGGTCACTCGAACCTGAACGTATTCTCCCAGAAGGTTCTCGCGAGGCGAAGTGAAATTTAGCATCTGGTTGTTTGAACCGCGCCCCGCCCAATTTCCCGCGCGCCTCGACGCTGTGTCGACGAGCACTTCAAAACTTTTCCCCACGTGCGCGTCATTTCGCCGCTGCTGTATTTCGCGCTGATAATCCATCAGGCGCGCGAGCCTGCGGCCCTTTTCTTCCTCTGGAATAGCATCGGGCATGTGCTGCGCTGAAGTATTTGGGCGCGGCGAATATTGAAAAGCAAAAACGCCGTCATACTGCGCGGCATCCAGCAAGCTGAGCGTTTGGTCCAGGTCTTGTTCCGTTTCGCCGGGAAATCCAACGATGATGTCAGACGTAACGCTGATCGGGCGGCGTGCTTCGCGAATGAGGGCGATTTTTTCCAGATATTCCTCGCGCGTGTAAGTCCGCAGCATCTCGCGCAAAATGCGCGTCGATCCGGATTGCACTGGCAGATGAACGTGATCGCAAAGTTGCGGAGTCGAGTCGATGGCCTCGACAATGTCACGTCCGAAATCCCGCGGGTGTGAAGTTGTAAAACGCACGCGCCGAATTCCCTTCACTCCCGCCACGGCCACCAGCAGTTCCGCGAAAGACATTTTTCTGCCGGACGGATCTTGATACGAATTTACGGTTTGCCCGAGCAACTGAATTTCGGAATAGCCCGCGTCGGCCAGCCTGCGCACATCTTCGAGGACGGAGGCGCTGGCGCGGCTGCGTTCCGGACCGCGCGTGAAC
>DATAPT010000581.1:0-3926 GCA_036265065.1 Candidatus Acidiferrales bacterium
AGCGGGCAAAAAATTCAGATAAGTCGGAAATTGCTCCCGGATCTTTTTTGCGAATCACTTCTTCCATCACCGCGCGGAGTCCATCGCTTTCATGATAGAAGCGCCCCGCCTTCGCATACTCTTCATTCAAGGCGCGTAAGACATCATCCATGCCGGCGCGGTTGTCGCTCCTGTCGCGAATGATGATATCAAGCAGCACGCCTAGTATTTGACCTTTGTTGTAATACGAGATGCTTTCCTCGGGACGGTTGTAGAGCGGATATTTTTCAAACCAGGAATCCAGGCTCGATTGCTCGACGCTTTGCCAGCGGTGCGCCGGACGCGACTGCAGTTCCCTGATCTGGTCCGCGAGATTAGCGTAAAACTGTTGAGGAGACCACTGGCCTGTGCGCTCCAGCGCATATGCGCCGTATGTGTTGGTCACGCCTTCGGCGAACCACAACGAGCGCGTGTACATTTCCTTCGTGTAATCCACGGGCTCAAGAGCTTGCGGCCGAATGCGCTTCACGTTCCATGCATGAAAAAATTCGTGCGCCGAGTAACTGGGTAACTGCCCGGGAATGTCCGCGGAAATCGCGGTGCAATTCATGTGCTCCATTCCGCCGCCGCCGAAATTATTTCCGACGTGAAACAGAAACATATATTCGCGAAATGGCGCACCGCCCATCAGCGACACATCGTAATCGACAATTTTTTTCAGCGAATCCACTAGTTTGGCGCGGTCAACCGCGTCTCCATGCACGACGATGCGAATCGGCTTTCCGCCAGCCTCTGTGCGAAACTCCTCAAAATGGCCGATTTCGACGGGCGCGTCGACCAGCGCGTCATAGCTTGGCGCAACGTAGGCGAGCGAGTGGTGGCCGGCGGATGTTCCTGCCGCGTCCAGTTCAACTGCCACGCGCCAGCCTTCCGGCACGTCTTCAAATTCTATTTTTGTGTCTTCGGCTCTGCGATCGGGGACATACAGCAAGAGCATGGCGGAATTCAGAAAGGCATGTTCGATATTTAACTGCGACGCAAACGGCCCTGCTTCGTCCCAGAAGATCCCGTAAGTAACCGTGATGGTTCCGCTTGCCGCCACACTCCAGGTTTGTTTATCGAGCTTCGCCATAGGCAGAGCATTCCCCGCCTGGTCCTTGGCCGAAACCTGCATGATATGCGATGAAAAATCGCGAATCTGATACAGGGCGTTCCAGGCGGGCATTTGCAGCGTTAGCCGATCGCGTACGTTCGGAATGCGCATGGTTACGCCAAAAACGTGTCGCTCAGGGTGGGAAATCGAAACCGCGTAATCGATGGTAGCGTTCGCCGGAGAGGCAAAGTAGAAAATGGCGGCAAGGATTGCCGCGCACGGCCATCCGCGAAGACGAAAAATCATGCTCTAATTTTCCCTGCCGGAGCGCCGCGCTCCTGCAACTTGCCCAGGAGTTTGCCGCACAGCCCGTCAAAGCTGCCGTTGGACATCACGAGGACGAGATCACCCGGACGCGTTTCCGTGGACAAGTATTCGGCAATCTCCTCGGCAGTATCAAATCCGGCCGCGCTTTTCCCCGTCTCCGTGATCGACTCCAGCACGCGCGCGGGCGACATTCTTTCATTATCCGAGAGCAGGTTCGCGCGGTTCACTGCGCCCAGGACGGCCGCATCGGCTGCTGCCAGAGAATCGGCGAGATTTTTTTCAAATACTTTGCGGCGCATGGTATTGGAGCGCGGCTCGAACACGGCCCACAATTTTCTGCCGGGCCAGCGGTGGCGCGCCGCATCAATCGTCGCGCGAATTGCTGTGGGGTGATGCGCGAAATCGTCCACCACGAGAACGCCGGAGGTTTCGCCTTTTACTTCCAGGCGCCGCAACACACCGCGAAATTCGGCCATCGCGGAGGCAATCGCTTCTCCGCTGACGCCGCGGCCATGCGCGATCGCAGCGGCGGCTGTCGCGTTCAAGACGTTGTGTCGTCCGGCCATGGTCATTTTAATCCGCGCCACTTCTTTGCCGCCGCGTGAAATTCGAAAATGAGTTTGGCCGTCCTTGATTTCCAAATCGCCCGCGAGCCAGTCCACTCCCGGCGCAAATCCATACGTTTCCACCGGGCAGTAGGCTTTTTGCAAAACTCCGCGCACGGTTTCGCTCTCGCCCCAAGCTACAATTCTGCCGCTCTTCGGCACCAGATTCACCAGGCGGCGAAATTGCAGCTCGATGGCCGCAAGATTTTCGTAAATATCCGCGTGATCGAATTCGAGCGAAGTGAGAATCACTTCCTGCGGATGATAGTGCAGAAACTTGGGGGCTTTATCGAAAAATGCGGAGTCGTACTCGTCGCCTTCCAGCACAAATTCTTTTCCGCCGCCCAGCCCGAAACTTCGTCCAAAATTTTCCGCCACGCCGCCGATCAGAAAATTCGGATGCCGCCCGGCGTGGTGCAAGATCCAGGAAAGCATGGACGTCGTGGTCGTCTTGCCGTGCGTTCCAGTTACAACCAGCGAATCGTGCCCCGGCAGAAAAAAATCCTCGAGCGTTTGCGGAAGCGAGCGGTACGGAATTTTATTGTCGAGCACTGCTTCCACTTCCGGATTGCCGCGCGACAACGCGTTGCCGATGACCACAATGTCCGGCACAAGATCGAGATTCGCGGCATCGAAGCCATTCTTCCAGCCAATGCCCAGGCTCTCAAGAAGCGTGGATGCGGGCGGATAAACGCCGGCGTCGGAGCCCGTGACTCGGTGTCCACTCGCGGCAAGCATTCCGGCCAGCGGCGTCATGGCCGCGCCGCCGATTCCTGAAAGATGGAAATGCATGGATTTTGTCATGGGCGCACCGCCGGTTCCAGAATGTCAATGCGGCCCTCGCCCGTCGCGTAAAGCTTCGCACGCACGCCAAGCGGCATCGTGAGCATCGGGCGCTGCGTGTGACCCACGGCCACGCCATACACAATGGGAATCTTCAGCGGCGCGAGCAAGCGCTTACAAACTTCAGCCACGCCCATCGTGCTGCCCTCCGGCGTTTCGCAGTCCGGAAATTCACCCAGAATAATTCCACGCACACCATCAAATTTACCGGCCTGCCTCAAATGCATCAACATGCGATCGAGATGATAGGGTCTCACTCCCCGGTCCTCTAACAATAAAATCGAGCCGCGCGTATCGAGTTCCCACGGCGTCCCGATCGAAGTTTCAATTAATGTGATGCATCCGCCGAGCAAAGTTCCTTCGGCCGTGCCGCGCGAAAATGTTTCGCCTTCGAGCGGCACGCTCCAGCCACTGTTCGTCGCCGTCATCGCCCACATAAAAGTGTCCGGGTCGAAGCCGTTCGTGGCATTCGGGCCCGCATCGAAGCCGCCCGCGACAAGCGGGCCATAAAAAGTCACCCAGCGCAATTTCTGCCACAAAAAAATGTGCACCGACGTCAGATCGCTGAAGGCGCAAAATATCTTCGGCTGCTTGAGGCGCGCCGTGTCTAAACCGTCCAATATTTCCGTGCTGCCATATCCCCCGCGCGAACAGAACACCGCATTAATTTCTGGCCGGGTCAGCGCGTCCTGCAGTTGCTTGCGGCGGTCGGCGAGCGGCGCCGAGAAATAATCCATTGGTTTGTGTTTGGAAGGGTATCGCTTGACTCTAAAATCCAGGCTTACCAACGTTTCGCATCCACGCTGAATGAGTTCTTCCTTCGCGGAACTGGCCGGCGCGACCACGGCAATTGTGCTCCCCGGAGCGAGCGCGAATGGTTTTCGACTTTTCTGCATGAGAGAGGGCTACAAAAAAAGTATACATCGTGGAAGCCGGACAAAGCCTAATTGTAAGCGCTGAATGTTGCCGTGAATACAACGCCTGCGTTCCATAGAGCGGCTCGCTTCCCAGCAGAAAATCCTCGCCTCTGAAGACCCGGGCTACAGCAAAGCACTGTAGCCCGCCTCTTCAGAGGCGGG
>DATAPT010000582.1:0-4627 GCA_036265065.1 Candidatus Acidiferrales bacterium
AATGATCGTTTGCAAGTCACAGCCGGAACTGGAAAAGATGCATCGCGCGGGCCTGGTGATTTGGGAAGTTTTGAACGATTTGCGCGGAATGGCCAAAGCGGGCGTTAGCACCATGGACCTTGACGAGTACGCGGAACGCAAGACGGCGGAACGAAAAGTTCGTCCCGCGTTCAAGAATTACCGGGGCTATCCTGCGACGCTGTGCACTTCGATTAACGCGGAAGTGGTACACGGGATTCCCTCGAAGTCGCGAGTCCTGAAAGCGGGCGACATTATCTCGCTGGATTTCGGTGTGGAGTGCGAAGGGTATTATGCGGATGCTGCCGTGACCGTGCCGGTGGGTGAGATTAGTCCCGAGTTGGAGAAATTGCTGAAAGTGACTCGGGAATCGCTGGATCAGGCAATAGAAAAGGTGCGTGTGGGAAACAGGCTGTCAGACATTTCGGCGACGGTTCAAGACTGGGTCGAGCGGAAGAATGGCTACTCCGTGGTTCGGGACCTGTGCGGGCATGGAATTGGCACGCACATCCATGAAGAGCCAAACGTCTTGAATTATGGCGAGCCGGGCCGCGGGCCGCGCCTGCAAGAGGGAATGGTTCTGGCGATTGAGCCTATGGTGAATATTGGCAAGCCTGATGTTCGAGTCCTTGATGACGATTGGACAACCGTGACGGCGGATGGAACGAAGTCGGCTCATTTCGAGCATACCGTGGCGGTGACCGCGAATGGACCCTGGGTGTTGACGCGTCCCCGAGAAATGCAGGGACCGTCTTGGTAGGGGGCGCGCGAGGGCGCAGCATGGGCAAGAGACCCGAACCCGAAAAGCGCAAAGCGGATGCGTCCAATCCGAAGGAAGACGCCATTGAAGTGATGGCGACTGTGATTGAGCCGCTGCCAAACGCGATGTTCCGGGTGGAACTGGAAAACAAGCATCAGGTGCTCGCGCACATTTCCGGCAAGATGCGCAAGAATTTCATTCGCATCCTGGCGGGAGATAAAGTTGCGGTGGAGCTTTCACCGTACGATCTGACGCGCGGCCGCATCGTGTACCGTTATAAATAAGGATTTCGGCGAGGAGCAGGAAATGAAAGTTCGGGCATCGGTAAAAAAGATTTGCGACAAGTGCAAGGTGATTCACCGGCGCGGAGTGGTGCGCGTGATTTGCGTGAACCCGAAGCACAAGCAGCGCCAGGGATAAACGGATTATGGGTGCAGGCTCCGCGGAGCCTGCAGGAAAATTAAGGAGCATGCATGGCACGTATTGCTGGAGTTGATTTACCGCCGCAGAAGCGAATTTGGGTCGGCCTCACGTCGATCTACGGAATCGGGCAGCCGCGCGCGCGCGCGCTTTGCCTGAAGGCCAACGTGGAGCAGACGAAGAAGATCAAGGACCTGACCGAGGAAGAAGTAAACCGTCTTCGCCAGGCGATCGAAGTCGAAGGCCGCGTCGAAGGAGATCTCCGCAAGGAGGTCCAGATGAATATTCGCCGGTTGATCGAAATTCAGTGCTATCGCGGTTTGCGGCACCGCCGCAATCTTCCCGTGCGCGGACAACGCACGCACACGAACGCGCGCACCCGCAAGGGACCACGGAAGGGCGCAGTCGCGGCCAAGAAGAAAGTAACCGCGCGTTAATTGTAGCGACAGGCTTCAGCCTGTCAGGTTCACTGCGGGAATTGCGATTAGTAAAAAAAGAGCAACAGGCTGAAGCCTGTTCTACTGAAAAAATTGTAGTTTTTTAAGCGAGGGTATTGACTTGGCAAAAGAGCCGCAGCAGGACGCAGCAGTACAGGCGCCGGGAAAAGCACCATCAAAGAAGAAAAAAGAATTCAAGAAGAAACGCGAAAAGCGCATCGTGCCGCACGGCGTGGCGCACATCCAGGCCACGTTCAACAACACGATTGTGTCGATCTGCGGGCCGGACGGCCGCACGGTGTCATGGTCTTCCGCCGGATCGATCGGCTTTAAGGGATCGCGCAAGGGCACGCCGTACGCGGCGCAGCAGGCGTCGATTTCCGCGGCAGGCGTTGCTCGCGACCAGTACGGAATGAAATCAATTGAAGTGCGCGTGAAGGGCCCCGGATCAGGGCGCGAGTCGGCTGTGCGCGCGCTGGCCTCGGCCGGATTGCACATCGTCCACATCAAGGACGTGACGCCGATCCCGCACAACGGTTGCCGGCCGCCAAAGCGCCGCCGCGTCTGAGGATCTGAAGAATTATTACGGGAGTTGGCGTTGGTTATTTAACCAGACTTTTTTAGCCAAACCCGGAATCGGAATTACGCTCTTAGAGTAAGAGAGAAGGAGAAACGAATTTGGCACGTCATCGAGAAGCGGTTTGCCGGCTCTGCCGCAGGGAAGGGCAGAAGCTGTTTCTAAAAGGCCTGCGTTGTTTCACGGAGAAGTGCGCGATCGAAAAGCGCAACTTCGTTCCGGGACAGCACGGGCAGTCGCGCCGCGTGAAGAAGCTCGCCGGATACGGCTTGCAGTTGCGCGAAAAGCAAAAAGTGAAGCGCACTTACGGATTGCTCGAACGGCAATTCCGCAACTACGTGGAAAAGTCCGAGCGCGCGCAGGGTCCGACGGGCGAAAACCTGATCGTGATGCTGGAGCGCCGTTTGGATAATGCGGTGTGGCGCGCGGGATTCGCCAGCTCGCGTTCGCAGGCCCGGCAGATCGTTCTGCACGGCCACGTTCTGATCAACGGGAAAAAGGTCAACATCCCCTCTTACCTAGTGGGCGTGGGCCAGGAAATTTCCCTGAAAGACAAGATGCACCAGAACGCGATGGTGCTCG
Organism: Candidatus Acidiferrales bacterium; assembly: GCA_036265065.1. Classification (GTDB taxonomy): domain Bacteria; phylum Acidobacteriota; class Terriglobia; order Acidiferrales; family UBA7541; genus Palsa-360. Next base: position 2,795 of record DATAPT010000582.1, read on the forward strand.
AAGCGCGCAACGTTGCGCAAAGCCAGAATGCTGTGCCCTGGCTGGAAATCGACCGCGACACGTTCAAAGCCAAAGTGGCTGCGCTGCCAAAACGCGAAAACGTGACGACACCGCCGATTACCGAGCAGCTCATCGTCGAGTTGTACTCGAAGTAAGGGCGCGAGCTTCACGGAAGATTTCAAATATCAAATTTGAAATCTCAAATTCAAAGCGTTTAATCTCGAATCTGAAATTTAAAATTTGAGATCTGAAAATGAGATTTCAAACAGGTAACACTTGGCCGGGATTCGAAGGCCCTGCACCCGCGGGGAGGAAGGACTTAACAGATGTGGAAAGGTTTTCAGAAACCAAAGCGATTGGCGACCGAACTCGAGTCGCTGACAGATAAGTTCGGAAAATTTTCCGCGCAGCCGTTCGAGCGCGGATGGGGCACGACGGTTGGCAATTCGCTTCGCCGGGCGTTGCTGAGCTCGATCGAAGGCGCGGCTATCACGGCCGTGAAGATTGAAGGCGTGCTGCACGAATTTTCGTCCATTCCCGGAGTTGTGGAAGACGCGACGGACATCATTTTGAACCTGAAACAGGTGCCGCTGAAGCTGAACAACGACCAGGCGAAGACGATTTTCGTGAACGTGGAAAATCCGGGCGTCGTAACCAGCGCGATGATCGAGGAAGATTCTGACTTTGCCGTGCTCGACAAATCAGTCTACATAGCCACGGTCAACGAAGGCGGAAAGCTGCAACTCGAAATGCGCGTGAAGAACGGACGCGGGTACGTGTCCGCCGACCGCAACTTCGACGAAGATCTTCCCATCGGCTACATTCCGGTGGACTCGGTTCACTCACCCGTGCGCAAGTGCAACTACTCGGTGGAAGCCGCGCGTTTGGGACAGATGACCGATTACGAAAAGCTCGCGCTGGAAGTTTGGACGAATGGCGCGATCACACCGCAGGACGCCATCGGTCTTGCATCGAAGCTGATCAAGGACCACATGAGCATCTTCATCAACTTTGAAGAGCAGCCCGAAGTGGTCGAAGAGTCGGTCGAGTCCTACAACGATCCGCGCGTCGAGCACCTGGACCGCTCCGTGGAGGAACTCGAACTCTCTGTGCGCTCTTACAACTGCTTGAAGAACGCCAACATTCAAACGATTCGCGAACTCGTTCAGAAGAGCGAGAACGAAATGCTGAAGACGAAAAACTTCGGCCGCAAATCGCTTAATGAAATCAAGGAAATCCTAAATAAGATGGGCCTGAGTCTGGGCATGAAGTTCGACGAGCACGGCCGAATTATCTGGCCGCCGCTCCCCAGCCAGACTGCACCCCTGACCCCGGAGGAAACCGCGGGCCTGTAAGAGCCCGGGGCACTCACGTATGCGACATCGCAACTATGGATCGAAACTCGGACGGCAGCCGGCGCATCGCCGCGCAACGCTCCGCAACCTCGTGACGAATGTCATCGAGAAAGAACGCATCACCACCACGGTCACACGCGCGAAGGCAGCGAAGCCGCTCGTCGAGAACATGATTACTCTCGGCAAGCGTGACACGCTGCAATCGCGACGCCAGGCGGCTTCGTACCTCATGACGCCGGGAGCCACGAAGAAACTGTTCGCGGACATCGCCCCGCGCTTTTCCGATCGCGTGGGCGGCTACACGCGAATTATTCACGCCGGATTCAGGATTGGCGATGGCGCGCAACTCGCCATCCTCGAACTCCTGGGCTCCAAGCTCAGGAAAAAAGTAAAGAAGGAAAAAGCCGCGGCGCCAGAAGCTGCCGAAGAAGAAAAGAAGGAAGAGAAAGCCGGCGCATAGCCAATCCCATTTCTTGCG
>DATAPT010000583.1:0-6535 GCA_036265065.1 Candidatus Acidiferrales bacterium
ATGCCTACGCTCTTCATCCTGAGCCTGGAGCAACCGGTCCGATAGTTCTTGTACCCGGCTCGTTTGTTCGATTGATTCGGTATTCCTCAGGTGCAACTCCAGAGTTCTTTTTTCCACTTCGTGCTCCAAGCTGCTGGCCAACAGGCGGAGGCCCTCTTCGTTATCGCGCAAGACCCGTTCATAGTGCTTTTTTTCCGAAATATCCCTGGCAACTTTGGATGCACCGATAATGCGGCCGCTGCGATCCTTCACCGGCGAAATAGTGAGCGAAATATCGAGTTTTGTGCCATCTTTTCGCAAGCGGACAGTTTCAAAATGGTCGATACGCTCGCCGTTTTTGAGCCGCTCCAGAATCATCCTTTCTTCGTCCCGCCGGTCCGTGGGAATAATTAATGTGATGGATTTCCCGACGGCCTCTCGGGCGGTGAAGCCAAAGATTCGCTGAGCTCCCTCGTTCCAACTGGTGATAATCCCGTCAAGATTTTTGCTGATAATCGCGTCATCGGAGGAATCGACAATCGCCGCCAGCAATCCCGTCACTCGTTCCACTTCCATACGATCGGTAATCTCGATGTTCACGCCGATTAAACGCTCGGGCTCGTTCTCCGCATCCTTCAGAACCGACGCGCGGCATAGAATCCAGTGCACCGAACCGTCCGGCCAAACGATGCGCCATTCTTTTTCAAGACCGCCTTCAGACATCGCCCGCCTAATTTCAGTCATGGATGTTTCGCGGTCTTCTGGATGAATCAGGTGCTCCCAAGCCAGTAGGGTTCCGGGAAATGTTCCAGGAGTCAGGCCATAAATAGCTTCCATTTCAGGCGTCCAATGATTTACGTCTGTTTTTATGTTCCACTCGAAAGTGCCAACCCGCATCACCATTCGGGCCAGGCGCAGACGCTCATCATTATCTTGAAGAGCTTTTTCAAGCGCCGCGCTTCGGCTCAGAATTTCATGAGCATCATGATTCACATTCGTTACCCCACCTCTTACGAAGAACTTATCGATGCTCACGCTGGCGATTGCCGATAAAAGGTCGGTGGAAATCGCGGATTTCATGACATAACCGCGGGCGCCCGCCTTAAATGCTTGCCGGACCATTTCAGCGGAATCATGCTGGCTGACCATGACAATCTCGGTCTGAGGAAGAATGCCCTTTATCTCGCGCGCGGCGTCCAGGCCGTTCATGTTCGGCATGCTGATGTCCATGACGACGATGTCGGGACGTTCCGACCTGGCCTTCTGAACAGCGTCGCGGCCGTCCACGGCCTCCGCGCAAACAGTCAGCGCGGAACTCGTGGCGAGAATCGAGCAAATTCCTCTTCTCACAAGTTCATGATCATCGACAACCAGAATTCTCTTCATAATTCCTTCTACCCTCAATTCCTAACAATGCGGCAATCAAGGATTTTAATTCGCAGAATTTTATCCAAGTAAATTCGTGAAATTGTGATTAGCGCTCATGTTTCGTTAACTGTGGTCAAACGAAGATTCAGACAATTTTTCCATAGAATGCGGCTTCACCCTTTAGTTTTGGCTGGCGGAGCTTCGCAAAAATTGTTGTTCCATTCCCTTCGCTTCTCACCTCCAGGTTGCCTCCCAATTTATGCAAGCGTTGTTTCATGCCCCCAAGTCCAACTCCGACACCCGCCCCCGTTTTATTGAATTTTTCTATTTTTTCAGGCGGGATTCCTTGCCCAAAATCGCGGATGGAGAGAATTACCGATTCGCCTTCCGAATAAATACGGATTTCCGCACTTGGGCTGCCCGAGTGTCGGTGAACATTGGTCAAGCTCTCCTGTAAAACCCGGAACAGGGCCAATTCTTCGTCCTTGGTGAGCTCTGGCAAATCCCCAAAATCAATGCTGACGTTGATTCCTGACCGCTTTGCAAACCCTTCGAGATACCATCGCGCCGCGGAAGAGAATCCCACCTCGTCCAGCATGGGAGGGTGAAGCAGATGGGAAGTGGTTCGCACTTCCTGGATGGCGCTGTCGGCGAGCATATTCAAATCCTCCAGCAACGCCTTGCCCCTTGGAACATTTTCTACGTGCTGCGCAAGGAGCGACAGGCTCATCTTCAGCGCGCTGAGAGTTTGCCCCGTGCTGTCGTGCAATTCGCGCGCAATTCGCCGGTGTTCCTCGTCCTGCAGGCGAAGCAACCGCCCGGAAAGTTCGCGTAACTGCTCTTCGGTTTCTTTGCGGACTTTAATCTCGGAGCCGACAGCCGCCAGACTTAAGGTGAGCTCAAGCGTGCGTTCCGCAACTTTTTGTTCGAGCTCATGCTGATATTTGCGAAGCTCTGCTTCCACATGCTTTAGCTCCGAGAGATCAAGGATGAAGCACAGATATTCTTCAGGCGATTGGCTGAGCATGGTCAAACCAATAAAAATGGGGACGCGAACTCCATCTTTGCGAATGAATTCCTTCTCATAGGGCGGCGCGAAAAGGCAATTTTTGAGCTGCTCCATGGCTTGTGAATCTTTTAATTTGTATACAGGCGGCGTTATTTTGACCCAGTCAATTCTTCCCGCGGCGAGCTCCTCTCGCGAGTAATCCACCAATTCGAGGAAGGCATCATTCGCTTCCGTAATCAGATGGTCGTTGCAACAAATGATGGGGATGATGTTCGATTCGATTAATGTCCGGAAGCGATATTCGCTGCGCTGAAGCGCTTTTTCGCCCCGCTTGCGCTCAGTCATATCGATGGCGGCGCAGGTTACGCCGGTAATTTTTCCGTTGGAATCCTTCAGCGGGTCAACCAGCAAGTCATAGTAGCGGTTCGCATTGCGGTGACGAATCGCAACTTCCTGCCGGCGGCTGAGGCCGGTGCGGATCACATCCAATTTGATTGTTTCGGTGACCTCGGCATCTTCCAGCCGGTCATAAATGTCTCTGTCACATTTGCCAATGAATTCCCGAGCTTGATATCCGAAATCCGGATTGTAAATCCATGTATAACGTAAATTAAGATCCTGATTGAACACTGCAATAGACGAATCCCTCAACGCCAATTCAAAACGTTCCGTGGTTAATCGAAGTTCGTTTTCCACGCCTTTGCGTTCCGTAATGTCCGTGCTGATACCGGCCACGAGCTGGGCATTCCCGTGACTGTCGCGTATAACCTGCCCCACCGCTTCAAGCCATCGAACCTGCCCGTCCATGCGTGTAATGCGGAATTCCATGCGTAAATCGTTGGAATTTTTGTACACAGCCGGAAGATACCGCTCAATTTTCGCCAGGTCCTCCGGGTGAACCATCTTTCGCCAGGCATCCATGTTTCCGGCAAATGTTCCGGAGGGAAGGCCATATAGCAATTCAATTTCCGGTGACCAAACCACTTGACCCGTATCGAGATGCCATTCCCAGGCGCCGGAGCGAGCCGCTTTGTGAGCACGGCGCAATTTATTTTCATTGATTCGAATGGCCTCTTCTACTTGCTTGCGCTGGGTAATGTCTTCATCGGTGCCAAGCATCTGCGTGGGATTGCCCTCGGAGTCATAAAGGAATCGCCCAAGCGCGCGAATCCAACGCACACTTTTATCGGGCCAAACAATTCGAAATTCGCTCGAGTGCGGCGACCAATTTTCGCGGCTATCCTGGATCTGTTGGTTTACTCGTTCGGCGTCTTCCGGATGCAGGCGATTTGTGAAGTCCATATAGTTTCGACGATGAGTGCCGAGCTCATAGCCATAAATCGCTTCTTGCCGCGCATCCCACAAGAGTTCTCCAGTTTTCAGGTCCCAATGCCAGATGCCCAGCTGTGATGCTTCCAGCGTCACGCGCAACCGCTCCTCGCTCTTGCGCAGCGCCGCTTCCGCCTCCTTGCGGACGGTAATTTCCTCGCTCGTCCCGAGGATTTGCGTGGGATTGCCGTCACCGTCATACAGAAATCTTCCAAACGCGCGAATCCAATGGACACTCTTATCTGGCCACACGATTCGAAATTCGTGTATCAGGTCAGTCCGCTTTGCCTGGGATTCTCGAATCCTAAAATCCACGCTTTCCGCATCATCCGGATGCAAGCGATTGAGGAAGTCAGCAAACCTGCGGCTCGCAGTTCCTGGTTCATAACCATAGATAACTTCATGGCGAGGACTCCACAAGACTTCCCCTGTAATTAAATTCCGATGCCAGAAACCCATCTGCGATGCGTCAAACGCGAGCAGCATCCGCTGCTCACTTTCGCGCAATTTGGTTTCCGCATGCTTGCGCGCAGTAAGGTCTATCTCGGCTAAATGCCGGGCCTTTTTGCGCTCATCTTCGAACGCGTGGGCATTGCCGACGGCGGCGCCAATCTGGGTCGACACCAACTCAAGAAAATCCACGTATCGCTTGTTCATTGCCAGGCGAGGGCTTATTCCGATAACCAGCGCACCCAGAAACTCATGAACCTTGTTCGAACGGATGGGGAGAACCGCGGCTTTATTTGGCGGGTCAGGCCAGTGCCCAAAGGGAATTTTTTTGAAAATTTTATCGATGTTTTCAACGACGACCATCGATTCCGTACGCAAAACTTCTTGCAGTGGCCAATCAGAATCCTTGTTGGTTGGTTTGTCCAAATCCACGACAGTCGGGCTGACGGCTTTGCCCGCTTTTGCGCCTGCCACGCCCTCCAGGCGGGCCTTTTTGCCATCAGGGTCAAGCAAATACAAAAGCGCAAAAGGTATATCCTTAGGATTGTCTTCGAGGACTTTGGCGGCAAAGGCGCAGGATTGTTCCGGTGTCTTCGCCTCCGTCGCTCGCGCGCTCAATTTTGGCAATATGCCCAAGCGGCGCGCGCTGACCACTTGTTCGGTAATTTCGTGCACTGTTGCCAGAACTCCACCGATGCCTCCAGGCACTGTGTCATCCGGAACAGGGCTGAAGGCAATCGTGAAGTGCGTTTCCTCAGTGAAGTCAAACCTTCGAATTTCTAGTTCGAGATCCTCGATCCACTTGGCGGGCGCGCCTTTGAGAGACGTGTCCACATGCGGGCACAGCCCTCCCCAGATTTCCTGCCAGCAGTCGCTGCCACATTGACCTAGAGCCCGGGGGTGCTTCTCACCCAAGATGGAAATAAATGCATCGTTATAAAACTGCACACGTTCAGGTCCCCACCAAAGCAGCGCTGGAAACCGATTTGCCAAAAGAAACCTAAGCGTCATCCGCAGGGTGGGTGACCATTTATCCGGAGGGCCGAGTGGAGTGTCAGACCAGCACTTGGCCGTGATAAGAGCGGCCAGTTCGCCGGACACGCCGAGCCAATCAAAACAGGCCATAGTCAGGGTGTAGCCTTTCGGAGCGATCCTGAGGGGTCTTTGCAATCGAACTTAATTTCGGCGTGTCCCATAAAACACAGTCTTTGCTCGATTTCCAAGATCGGGATTCAGAATTCTTGGTTCGCCTGCTGAGCTTTTACGAATTGGCCGTTAAAACAGCTTCCAGGGAGAATTGAGGAAATAACTTTGCGAAGCCATGAGAAATCCAGAATTAAGTCTTTTGACTTCTGCCTGCAAGGAGCTTTCCCCATTGGTTATCTAAAACGAACCACTTCAAAAACAAGCCTAATTTAGACCTACCATTTTGTATAGACCAGTTCCGTTAATAATGAAACGCAAGTTGCCAGCATATGAGTGATTCCGCAATACAGGGTTTTCTGTAGGCCCCCCGAATAAAGTTTAAATTTCAACAATTTACCTGGAGTCTTGTAGTGCCTCAGATGTGATGTTTTTTTATAACCGCATGCGACATGACTCATTGTCCGGAATTTACCGAGGGACTGGCGCTCCACCAGCTTGCAGCCGGAGATCAATCCTCCGCAGTTTGTCTGTTTGGCCGCTACAGCAGGATTGCCTATTCCCTGGCGCTTAGAATCACAGGGGATGATCGAAGCGCGGAGGCCGTGGTGGTGGAAGCTTTTATTGAACTGGCGCGCAATGCCGTGGAACTGGCTGCGAACCGCGCATCCGCCTTTTTATTCCTTATCAAGAAAACGCGCCGGCTTGCGCTCCGTCGAATCAGAAATCGTGACCGCGAATATTGTGACTTCCTCGAAATCGAATCTGCCGACTATCCGGAATGCTTCATCAGCCTGGCGACAAGAAATGCGTGCAGTATTATTTCCAATGCATTTGCTGAGTTGACTGAAATTCAGCGGCTGCTTTTGAACCTGGCGTTCTTCGGCGGATTGAGCTGCCCGGAAATTGCGAATTATATTGGCGCGACGGAAGAAACCGTGCAGCGGGGAATACGCAGCGCGCTGATGGGCATCAGTTTATATTTTGTCTCGCACGCAAAATAATTCACAGAGCGATCGCAACCGGGACGTGCCCATCCGGAGGAATTGAATGGTTTAGCGCGGCACATTCCGCGCCTGATCGTGGCCGCTCTGCTCTTCGAGACTGGCGGTTCTGCGCTCGGCGGCGCGCTGAAATGTGATTCAGCCCATCTTTAAACGATGGTATCCGTGAGAAGCAGCGCCGCGTCGGTCGTCGTCCAGAAACCGTCCTCGCATATAACACCGAATTCGTTGACGGATGTAACGAGTAGCCCAT